>CAZJXZ010000086.1:0-10749 GCA_964549955.1 uncultured Eubacteriales bacterium | reverse complement strand
TTAACCTGGAAATCTTACAGAGCAAAATTGTCCATAAATATAAAGAAGATATCAAGATGCCCATTCTCTACTTCAGCCAGCTCATGGGCTTGGCACTGGGCATTCCCAAAGAAGACCTCGGTTTCTCCCGTTCCATCATTTCTTTGAAGCCGCTATGGGAGAAGCTTCAAAATGGAGGGGCAAAATGAGTAAGAACGGCCAACCAAGAATCGGAGTCTTTGTCTGCCACTGCGGGACGAACATTGCCGGCAAAGTTAATGTTTATGAAGTCATTGATTTTGCATCTAAATTGGATAATGTCGCTGTCGCCAGGGAGTATAAATTCATGTGCTCTGACCCGGGACAGGAATTGATTAAACAGAATATTAAAGAGCACAACCTTAATAGGGTTGTTGTCGCTTCCTGTTCCCCTCTCATGCATGAGCCAACCTTCAGGGGGGTGACAGCCGAAGGAGGACTGAATCCTTTTTACTTCCAGATGTCCAATATTCGTGAGCACTGTTCCTGGGTGACCGAAGACCCGGAAAAAGCGACCAAGAAAGCAAAGGCCCTTATCTCTGCTGCAGTGCGAAGAGTCGCCCTTCATGATCCTCTTGTTAAGAAAGAAGTTCCTGTCCGACCAGAAATCCTGATTGTCGGAGGAGGAATCGCCGGCATCCAGGCTGCCCTGACCTACGCCAATTCAGGGAAAAAAGTCTATCTAGTTGAAAAGCAATCCTCTATCGGAGGTCATATGTCCATGCTGGATAAGACTTTTCCAACTCTTGACTGTTCGGCGTGTATCCTGACTCCAAAGATGACCGAAGTCGGAAAACACCCCAACATTGAGCTTCTCACCTGGAGTGAAGTTAAAGAAATTTCTGGCTATGTGGGAAGCTTTAAAGCAAAAATCAAGAAAAAAGCGCGCTATGTCGATATCGATAAATGCAATGGATGCGGCGCCTGCTGGGAAAACTGTCCAACGACAATAAGTCCTTCCCAAAGAATTATCAAGAAGAGAGATTTAATCATTAAGCGCCTCGAACACTGAAAATGAATCTTGGAGAAATAAAAGAAATCCTTAAGGCCGAAGTCATTTGCGGAGGAGACCGCCTTGAGGAAGAAGTGAAGTACGCCGGGGCATCTGACCTGATGAGCGATGTCCTGGCCTTTGGCGCACCAGGAATCCTTCTTCTAACAGGTTTAACCAATGCTCAATCGGTCAGGACTGCGGATATCATCGAAGCCAAGGCCATCGTATATGTTCGAGGCAAAAGGCCTGATAAGGAAGGAATAGAACTTGCCAGGCAGAAAGGAATTCCGATACTTTCAACAAAGTTTATGATGTACAAGAGCTGTGCCCTTCTGCACAGCCACGGGCTTCCTGGCGTAGATGAGTTCAAGAAGCAAGGATGACAATGGGCGATGAAAACAGGTTCCTTCAGAGTTTTGAGATTGAGGGCAAAAACTTCGGTAAGGCTGGGAGCATCTCAACCAAAGTTAAAGAAATCCTTCAGGAGATTGGCATTGAGCCTACCGTCATCAGACGAGTTGCCATCGCCACTTACGAAGCAGAAATGAATGTGGTCATGTATGCTAGAAGAGGTGAGCTCACTTTAAACCTCTCTCCGACTGAGATTCATATCGAGGTAGAAGACGAAGGCCCAGGAATTGAAGATATCGAGTTGGCTATGCAGGAAGGTTATTCCACGGCTACCGAGGAAATGCGAGAGATGGGATTTGGCGCAGGAATGGGACTCCCTAATATAAAAAAGAATTCTGATAAATTTGAAATTTTTTCAACCCCAGGAGTTGGAACATCGGTACATATTGTTCTTTACTTGAATCAATCAGTAAGAAAATGAATCAATACTTCCATTCTATTCGAATCGACGCTGAAAAGTGTAATGGACGGATGAAATGTTTGCGGATTTGCCCAACTCAGGCCATCAGAATCAGAAATGGTAAAGCGATGATAATCGAAGAAAAATGCATCGATTGTGGTGAATGCATTACATCCTGTCCAAGTGGAGCCATTATACCTTTAACAAATCCTTTTGGAGAACTCAGCAGATTCAGGCATACCATGGCGATTCCTTCTCCAGCGCTTTACGCGCAATTCGGAAGAGAAATCCTGCCTGATAGGATTCTCGCCGGCCTGAAAAAACTGGGCTTTGATGATGCCTTCGAATTGGCTTTTACCTGCGGTGAAGTCAGTTTCGCCATTCAGGAATATCTTCGAGAATACAAGGGGCCAAAGCCTCTCATCTCCAACGCCTGTCCGACTGTTGTGCGATTAATCCAGGTGAGATATCCTGGCCTCATCGATCAAATCATCCCCATCGATACTCCTAGAGAAATCGCAGCCCGCGAAATCAAAAAGAAAAAGTCAAAACAATTTCATCTTAAAGAGGAAGAAATCGGGACATTTTATCTAACTCCTTGCCCGGCAAAAATGATTTCAATAAAACAGCCAGCAGAAAAGGGCAAATCTGACATAGATGGAGCCATATCGATCTCGGATATCTACAGTCCCCTTCTTTCTGCCATGGAAGGCTTGGAAAAAAGGAGCTACAGGAAAGCCTTGGAAAGCATCTGCATTCTTGGGATTGGATGGGCAATAGTCGGAGGCATCTGCCGCACCCTCAGATTAAAAAATTCATTGGATGTCTCGGGCATCAATGACATCATAAAAGTCTTCAACGATATAGAAAGGGGGAAACTGAGAAATATCGACTTCATCGAAGCTTATTCCTGTCATCAGGGATGCGTGGGAGGATCGCTGACGGTTGAAAACCTCTACATTTCTTACAATAAAATCCTTAAACTGATTGAAACTCTTGAGTTCGAAAAAATAAAGGCCTGCCCTGACATCAGAGAAGTAAGAAAACTCTACAATCAAAAATACTTTTTTATTGAAGGGAAATTAGAACCTCGTCCTCTTAAACCTCTTGATGAAGATTTAGGAAGAGCTATAAAGAAACGCAAGGAAAAAGAAGAAATTTACGAAGCTTTGCCCAAAATTGACTGCGGAGCCTGTGGATCCCCCACTTGTCTTTCATTCGCTGAGGATGTCGTAAGACAAGAAGTGGACCTTTCCGATTGCATTTTCAACCTTCCCCGGAGATTTAAGGAGATTTCTCGAGAAATAACAGAACTGCTGGAAAAAACAGCATTCTTGAATCCAGACCGGCCTAAGACCAAGGAGAGGATAAAAAAATGAAACTAAAAGAAATCACAGAAAAGTTACAACTTAAGGTCTTAACTGCAAGGGATAAATTGGAAGCAAAGGTCAGCGGCGGATACACAGGCGACCTTCTCAGCGACGTGATGGCCAACAGTAAAGAAGGAAATCTGTGGATTACTCTTCAGACTCATCAAAACATAATCGCTGTGGCCAAATTGAAAGACCTGGCGGGAATAATCATCGTAAACAATCGCCAGCCCGACGAGGAAACTCTTAAAAAAGCCAAGGATGAAAATATCCCGATAATGATCAGCCAGGGAATGGCCTTTGAGATTTCAGGAAAATTATATGAATTAATTGGCTCCAAAGGTTAACTCATGCTCAAGCTGTTTAAAGCTGACTTACATGTCCATACCTGTCTTTCTCCCTGCACGGAACTTGACATGTCACCAAAAAATATCATCTTGAGAGCAAAGAAAAAGAAATTAGATATCATCGGCGTCTGTGACCATAACTCCTCAGAAAATTCTTCAGCAGCCATAAAGGCTGCAGAAAAAATGAACATTTGTGTTATTCCAGGCATGGAAGTCGCTTCCCAAGAAGAAGTCCATGTTCTGGCCCTTTTTGATGAATTAGAAAACGCGCTTAAACTACAGCAGCATGTTTATAATAGCCTCCCCGGTGAAAACGACGAGGAAGCCTTTGGCATGCAAGTTATCGTCAATGAAAAGGACGAAGTGCTGGGTTTCAGCAAAAAACTTCTGATTGGGGCCACGACCATTTCCCTTGATGAAATCATTCAAATCATTCACTCCTTCAAGGGGATAGCCATTGGCGCCCACATAGATAGAGATTCTTTCAGTCTCATAAGTCAATTGGGATTTATACCAGATAACTTAGAGCTCGATGCTTTAGAGATTTCGCCTCATATGAGCTTCGAAGAGGCAAAAAAAAGATTTAAGAATAACTACCCCATCACCTGTTCTTCTGATGCTCATTACCCCGATGATATTGGAAAAGGGTATACCGCTTTTCTACTAAAAGAGGGGACTGTGGCTGAAATAAAAAAAGCTTTCAAGGGTGAAGGCGGAAGGAAGCTAATTCATTGAGGTTTCGATGGAGGATCTATCCTTGCACATTCTAGACATTGCTGAAAACTCAATAGCTGCAGATGCTGACAAGGTCGAGATAATAATAATCGAAGACGAAAAAGCCGACCTTCTCTCCCTCGAAGTAAGCGACAATGGAGTAGGGATGGACAAAAAAACGCTCAAAAAAGCTCTCGATCCATTTTTTACCACAAAAACAACTCGTAGATTCGGCCTTGGATTGCCTCTTCTTTCAGAAGCAGCAAAGGCAGCCAACGGGAATTTATCCATAGATTCAAGAAAGGGAATAGGAACTAAAGTCAAAGCTGAATTTCAGTTCAGCCATATTGACCGAAAGCCCATCGGAGACATGGCTCAAACGGTCATGACTCTCGTTATGGGAAATCCTGAAGTTGAGCTGATTTATACCCACATCAAAGACAACTGTAAATGTCATCTGGATACAAGAGAAATAAAAACTCGACTGGGGGACAAACCCATAAATTCTCCTGATGGGATAAGAATTCTGAAGGAAAATTTAAAGGAGATACAGATGAAACTAAAAGGAGAGAAAAAATGAAGGATGAAAGGATAATCGAAATAATCCAGAAGCACAGCGAGGAAAGAGGGGCTCTCTTGAACCTTCTTCTCGAAGTCCAAGAAAAATATAACTACCTTCCAAAAGAAGTGTTGGCCCAGATCTCATCAGAGATGAATATCCCCCTTTCCCGCCTTTACAGCATGGCAACGTTCTTCAAGGACTTCAGCTTGACTCCCAGAGGAAAACACACCATTCATGTCTGCATGGGTACAGCCTGTCAAGTCTGGGGCGGACAAAGACTGGTCGATAAGTTGGGAGAAGAATTAAAAATTAAACCAGGAGAAACGACTGCGGACCTCAGTTTCACCCTCGAAACAATCAACTGTCCAGGTTGCTGCGGCCTTGCCCCAGTGGTTGTCGTCGACAAAGATGTTCATGGAAAAGTAAGCCAGAAAAAGCTTCTATCAGTGGTCAGAACATACAAATAGCTTTTAGGAGGGAAAAAATGCCTAAATTGACCCTAAAAGACCTAGAGAAAAGAAGAGAGGAGGCAAAAAAAGCTGTATTCCTCCGAGAGGGTGGACCTTATAAGGCAAAGGTCACGGTTCATATGGGCACCTGTGGGATTGCCGCTGGAGCTCGAAAGGTGATGGATGCTCTGCTCAAAGAAATAGAAAAAAGAGAAAGTCAAGACATCCTCGTTACGACTTCTGGGTGTGCTGGATTGTGCAGTCGAGAACCAATGGCCACAGTCGAGCTTGTCGGAAAAGCTCCGGTGAAATATGTGGACCTCAATGGCGAGAAGATGAAAAAAATTTTCGAAGACCACATCCTTGGAGGAAAGGCCGTCATAGAGTATGCCTTGGGCTACGGAAGCGAAAAAATTTCTTATTAAGGAGGAGCTAAATGAGCCCTTACCGTATGAATTTAATGATATGCGCTGGAACAGGCTGTGTCTCCAACAGATCCTTTCAGGTCAGAGAAGCCTTGGAACGGGAAATAAGAAAACATAAACTTGAAAAGGAAATATTAACAGTCATGACAGGCTGCAACGGATTCTGCGCAGCAGGACCGATCATGATCGTCCAACCTGATGGCATTTTTTACCAAAAATTGACAGATGAGGACATTCCTCATCTGGTCGAAGAGCATCTCCTAAAAGGGAGGCCGGTCAAAAGACTCATGTATATTCCTCCTGCAGAAGCTGAGCCAATTCCAAAAATGGCAGATATTTCCTTTTTCAAGAAACAAATTCTCATCGCTTTGAGAAATAAAGGAATAATCGACCCAGAAAAAATAGATGACTATATAGCCCGGGATGGCTACATGGCTTTATCCAAAGTTCTCACTCAAATGAAGCCTGAAGACGTCATAAAGGACATAAAGAAATCAGGACTTCGGGGTCGAGGAGGTGGCGGGTTCCCGACTGGCATCAAATGGGAGTTTGGACACAATGCGGAGGGAGATGAAAAATTTGTTATTTGCAATGCAGATGAGGGCGACCCTGGGGCTTTCATGGACCGGAGCATTGTTGAAGCTGACCCGCATTCAATCTTAGAAGGAATGACGATTGGGGCCTATGCCATGGGAGGCACCAAAGGCTATGTTTACGTCAGAAGTGAATATCCTCTTGCTGTTGAGAGAATGTTGAAGGCTATAGAGCAATCAAGAAATTATGGTCTCTTGGGTAAAGATATTCTCGGCTCGGGCTTCAATTTTGATGTCGAAGTCGTCAAAGGAGCCGGTGTCTTTGTCTGCGGCGAGGAGACGGCTCTAATCGCTTCAGTAGAAGGAAAAATAGGAGAACCCCGTCCAAGGCCTCCTTATCCTGCCGAAAAAGGCTTATGGGGAAAACCGACGATTATAAATAATGTCGAAACCTGGGCCAATGTTCCAGCCATCATCAACTGGGGAGCAGATTGGTACTCAAAGATCGGAACTTTAACAAGCAAAGGAACAAAAGTATTTTCCATAGCGGGAAAAATAAAAGATGCAGGCCTTATTGAAGTGCCAATGGGTACAACACTGGGAGAAATAGTCTTTGATATCGCCGGTGGCATTCATCATGACCGAAAATTCAAAGCCGTCCTAATCGGAGGCCCTTCCGGTGGAGCCTTACCTTCAGAATGTTTGAACTTGCCCGTCGATTATGAAAGCTTGACTGGAGCAGGTGCTATGATGGGTTCAGGCGGCATGGTTGTCACTGACGAGAACAACTGCATGGTGGAAATGGCCAGGTTCTTTCTCAATTTCACAAAAGACGAATCCTGTGGCAAATGTACGCCTTGTCGTGAAGGCTTGCCCAGGATGTTAGAGATTTTGTCCAGGATCAAAGAAGGCAAGGCAGAGATGGAAGAGCTAACCCTGCTTGAGGACTTAGCCCGAAGCATCAAAGACACAGCTCTCTGTGGTCTAGGGAATACAGCTCCAAATCCTGTTTTAACCACTTTGCGTTATTTCAGGGACGAGTATGAAGCCCATATTAAATATAAAAGATGCCCGGCCGCTGAGTGCAAAGACATGGTTCCAGCTCCGTGCCACTACGCCTGTTCTATCGAAACAGATGCAGCCTCTTACACCGCTCTCATCGCCCATGGAAAATTCAAAGAGGCTCTGGAAGTCAACAGATTAGCCAATCCTTTGCCCAGTGTCTGTGGTCGCGTCTGTCACCATCCCTGCGAGGTCAAGTGCCGCGCTGGAGAGATTGGGGAGCCGATAGCCATCAGGGATTTAAAGCGCTTCCTAGCCGACTACGGAAGAGAGCATGGATACGAGCCAAGCTTTAAGCCTGGACGCAAAAGACCTGAGAAAGTGGCCATAATCGGTTCAGGGCCTGCTGGCCTTATGGCCGGCTGGAAGCTGGCTCAGCTCGGATATGAGGTTACGATTTTTGAATCAGCTCAGGTTGCAGGAGGGATGCTCGCCTGGGGTATCCCAGAATACAGGCTACCTAAAGACATTCTCAATTCTGAGATTGAAGACATAAAAAAATTGGGCGTCGAAATCAAAACCAATACCACCGTGGGAAAAGATATCACCATCGATGAGCTCTTCCAGCGAGGATACAAGGCTATATTCATTGCCACCGGTTCGCCTAAAAATTTGAAATTGGGAATTCCTGGCGAAGATATAGAAGGGGTGATAGACCCTATTAAATTTTTAAGAAATTATAATTTAAAGAAAGAAGCGAAAATCGGAAAAAAGGTGGCAGTAGTCGGAGGAGGAAATACGGCCATCGATGCCGCCCGAACAGCCTGGCGTCTGGGAGCCGAGGTAGCCATTTTATACCGGCGAACAAGGCCAGAAATGCCGGCCAACAAAGAAGATATCGAAGCCGCGCTTGAAGAAGGAATCAAGATAGATTTCCTAACTTTACCCATTGAAGTTTTATCTAAAAACGGCAAATTAGTGGGTGTCAAATGCAAAAGAATGGCCCTTGCCGATTTTGATAAATCAGGAAGGAGAAGGCCGGTGCCTGTGGAAGGCACAGAGTACGAGCTTGAAATCGATACCCTTATTCCCGCCATTGGCCAGGAACCCGATCTTGCTTTCTTAAAAGGAAATTCGAAGCTCAAGATCTCAAAATGGAACACAATTGAAGTTGACCCTGAAACAATGGCCACTAACCTGCCTGGAATCTTTGCGGGTGGGGATGTCGTTTTAGGCCCAGCCACAGTTCTCCAAGCCATGCAACAAGGCAAAATTGTCTCTGACTCCATACATAAATATTTGAGAGGAGAGCCTCTTACGAGAAAATACGAGCCATTAAAATCTGTGATGAGAGTTTCCCCGGTGGAATTGACTGAAGAGGAAATAACAAAAGAAAGAGCAAGGTCCCAGATGTCCAGCCTGTCTATTAAAGAAAGATCTGGAAATTTTAAAGAAGTAGAGCTAGGAATTTCTGAAGAAGCGGCCATCCAAGAGGCAAGGCGATGTTTGAGATGTGAATTAGAACAAAAAGGAGGAAAATGATGAGCGAAGAGAAAAAAATTAAGGTCACCATCAACAATAAGCCCGTAGAGGTTGATGAAGGAACAACTATTCTCAAGGCTGCAGAAAAGCTTGATATTAAGATTCCAACCCTCTGTTATCATCCTCTTCTTGAACCATATGCCGCCTGTCGAATTTGTATGGTTGAAGTGAAGATTAAAGAAGAATCTGATTTATTCACGTCCTGTAATACCAAAGTCCGGGAAGGGATGATTGTGGAAACAGACTCGGAGCGAGCTTTAAAGGCACGAAAACTCAATATTGAAATGCTCATGGCAAGGGCTCCAGCCGCAAAAAAAGTTCAAGAAATTGCTAAACTTTTGGGAATCGAAAAAACAAGGTTCGAAATAACTGATCCTGAAGAAAAATGCATTCTTTGCGGGCTCTGTGTGCGCAGCTGCGAACAGATTGTTGGCGCTAATGCCATTAGTTTTGCAGAGAGAGGGAAGGAACGAAAAGTCTTCACGCCTTTTGGCGAGCCCTCCGAGGCCTGCATCGGCTGCACGGCCTGCGCCTATTTTTGTCCCACGGAAGCCATCACCTTCGAAGACCTGCGCGGACGGAAAGTCATTCACGAAGAATTGAACCTGGGCCCGACGACAGCGATTCGCGTCCCTATCCGTCAGGCCGTCCCTATGGTTCCTTTTATCGACGAAGAGGCCTGTATCCACTTCAAGACTGGAAATTGCAAGCTCTGCGAAAAGGTCTGCGAGAAAGAAGCCATAAATCATGAGATGAAGGAGGAAGAGATTGAACTCGAGGTCGGTTCAATCATCCTCGCCTCAGGCTTCAAGCCTTTTGACCCAAAACGCATACCGGCTTATGGTTATGGGAGATTCAACAACATCATTACCGCCCTCGAGTTTGAAAAACTAGTCAACGCTTCGAGTCCGACCGGAGGAAAAATCCTTTTAGCCGATGGAGAAGAGCCAAAGGCCGTGGGCATCATCCATTGCGTTGGCTCCCGTGATGAAAACTACAATGAGTACTGCTCCCGGGTTTGCTGCATGTACTCGCTGAAATTCGCCCATCTCATCAAAGAGAAAACAAAAGCAGATATCTACGACTTTTACATCGACATGAGGTGTTTTGGAAAAGGCTACGAGGAATTCTACCATCGTCTTTTGCATGAAGGAACAAAATTCATCAGAGGACGCGTTTCAGAGGTGACCGACGTGGCTTTGACAGAGCAGGAAGAAGGAAAGCTCATCATCCGAGTGGAAGACACGCTGCTTGGAATGGTGCGGAGAATCCCGGTCGATATGGTCATCCTTGCCACTGGTCTGGAGCCAGGAATAGACCAAAATCAAATTAGCAAGATTTTTAACATCTCCTGCAGCCAGGACACTTTCTTCCTGGAGAGGCATCCAAAGCTTGCTCCTGTCTCCACTTTCTCCGATGGTATATTCCTGGCTGGAGCCTGCCAAGCACCCAAGGATATCCCCGATACAGTTGCCCAGGCTGGTGCCGCGGCCTCAGAGGCTTTAGCTCTTGCAGACAAAGGAACATTTGAGCTCGAGCCAATCACCGCTGAGATCGACGAGGACCTCTGCGCCGGATGCCAGCTCTGCATCGGGCTCTGTCCCTTCACAGCCATAAGTTACGATAAAGAGAAAGGAGTTTCGGTCGTCAACGACGCCCTCTGCAAGGGCTGCGGGACCTGCGTCGCCGCCTGTCCCAGCGGAGCCTCGCGACAGAAACACTTCCGCGACGAGCAGATTCTGGCTGAGATCGAAGGAATTGTAATCGACTAAGGAAGCTCAGGCCAGTGGGTTCAAAAACACACAGCTTTTGGCAAGCGAGGCAAAAGCTGTTCGGTTTCAGGCTTCGCTCTCAAAAAGGGATTGTCCCATTTTAAAAATTTTTTGAATAAGATTTATGTTTTGGCTATAATATCGGCTTTCTCGTGGCAGACGAATTAATTTTTCTACGATAACCAAGGAGGCCAATTATGAGCAATGGGG
>CAZJXZ010000085.1:0-11240 GCA_964549955.1 uncultured Eubacteriales bacterium | reverse complement strand
GTTTTGAGAACCGTTTGAAGGCTCAGGCAGAGTGGTTCGAAAGCACGCCGCTTTTACCCCAGCGAGACAAAAGCGGCTCGGTTCCAGGCTTCGCTCTCCTCGACCTATTGGAGGGATTGCTCAGCCTGTTCCGAGCGAAGCGAGGAATCTTCTTCGCTCCTCGCAATGCCCGCTCAGCCTTTCACACGGCTTTCTCACCACTCTGCCTTCGCCAATCTATTCACGGATTTGAACATACATGCTTAAGAAAGGAGTGAGAGATGGTCATAGGGATTGGGATCGATATTATCGAGGTCGAAAGAGTGAAAAAACTCGCCGAAAGAAATCCCCGCTTTCTTGAACGTATCTTCACCCAAAAAGAAATCGATTACTGCTCGAAGAAAAAAAACAAGTATCAGCATCTGGCAGCACGTTTTGCCGCCAAGGAAGCTTTGTTCAAAGCCATAGGAAAAAGAATTAGCTGGCAGGATGTCGAGCTTTCCAACCTGCGCTCCGGAAAGCCCCAGCTTGACATAAAATTGAAAGAAAGATTCTCCATCAAAAAAGCCCTTGTTTCCATCTCACACCTCAGAGAATATGCCATGGCAGCCGTTATCCTCGAAGGGAAAAAGAGGCGAAAGCCTACTTCCCCAAAATCAACCTGAAAAGAGAGCCGAGCAAAAGAGCCCAAATTTATGATTTTCCCAAAATCAACCTGAAGAGAAAGCTGAATAGGACAGCAACGCTGATATTCAAGCCCATGGAGAGAAAAGCGACCTTCTTACCCATCTCTTTCCAGAGAATGGCAACTGTGGAAAGGCAAGGGATGAAAAAATTTATGAAGACAGTGAAGATAACAAGCTGTTCTCTAGAAATTGTGTTCAACAAATCCTGGTAGCTCACTCCAAGCGCCTGGAGCGCCATGAGCAGAGAAAGCTCTTTCCTTAAAAAGCCGAAGACAAGAGTCACACCCAACTCATGAGGCAGGCCAAGGCCTTTTTCAACCAGCGGAGAAAGGGCGAGGTTGATCAGCCGGTCGAAGTTCAAATACTGAAGCAGTCCCAGGACAACGCTTCCCGCCACCAGGATTGGCCAGGCGAATTTTACAAAGGATTTGAGCTGGAAGTAGGTTTTTTGCAGCATGCTTTTCAAAGAAGGTATTTTCAGCGAAGGGATCTCCAGAATCAAGCCAGGCGATGGAGATTTAACAAAAAAAGTAATAATCCGGCCGATCACAGCCACCAGGATAACGTTGAATAGATAGAATCCAAGGGCCCATACCGGACCCAGGTAGAAAGCGACAAGAGCCAGGATGATTGTTGTCCGGGCAGAACAAGGGATAAAAGGAATGAGGAGTGAGGTGATGATGCGGTCTCTCCTTGACTCCAGGATCCTTGTCGAGACGATAGCCGGCACATTGCAGCCGAAGCCGAGGATAAAGGGAGAAACAGACTTGCCGTGAAGTCCTATGCGATGCATGAATGTATCCATCAGGAATCCTGCTCTGGCCAAATAGCCGACATCCTCGAGAAAGGACATCAGGAAGAGGAGAGGGATAAAATAGGGCAAGACAATGGCCACACCTCCGCCTATGCCCTGAAGAAGTCCATCGGCTAAATAAAATAGGACATGTTTTCCAAAAAGCTGCGAGAGAAAGCCCCTTAATTTATCCAAAGGCCCAAGCAGAAGTCCTTCCAAAGGGTTTCCAACCTTGAAGATAATGAAAAAAAATCCCAAGAAAACAGCGATGAGGACGAGATAGCCCAGGATGGGATGCATGAGCAAACCGTCAATTTTATCCAGCAAGGTTGTCTGTCTTCCCCTCTTCACGCGGCTGCTTCTCTCGAAAATCTTATGAGCGAGGTTATGCCTTTCAGCGGCGATGACTTCATAGGCAGGAGCACCGTGTCTTGTCTCGAGGTCCTGCCTGACTTTGTCCAGCGCCTTCTTGAAGGGAAGACTTATCTCCTTGATAATCCTGTCAACAAAAAGCCCGCTAGCTTCTATAATCTTTATCGCTGTAAACCTTGTGTTAGCGACGACGGGCAAATTCTGAGGCAGCTGCTTCTCCAGCTCTTCAATCTTATCCTCGACATCCTTAGACCATTTGATGTGGGCTGTGGGCAATCCCTTCTCTAGGGCATTGAGGACCGCGTCGAGCATTTCCTTGACGCCACGGCCGCGGACAGCGATGGTGGGAGCGACCGGAACTCCCAGGAGCTTTTCCAGTTTTTCAACATCAATCTCCATTCCCTTTTTCTCTGCCAGGTCGATCATGTTCAGAGCGACTATCATCGGATATCCCAGCTCGATGAGCTCCAGAGTCAGCTCCAGGCTGCGGCTGAGAACAGAAGCATCGACGACATTGATGATTAAATCAGGCTTTTCGCCGAAGAGGTGAGTCAAAGCGACTTTCTCAGCCGGGTCAGAGGGATTGAGGGAATAGGTCCCGGGCAAATCGATGATGTTGAGAACCTTCCCTCCGACATTGACCCGGCTGTGGGTGTGTTTGACTGTTGTTCCCGGAAAATTCGATGTCTCTGCCTTGAGACCGGCAATGGCATTGAAGAGCACACTCTTTCCGCAATTTGGCTGTCCGATGAAGATGATGTACGGATATCTATTCTTTTCTGTCAATGACTTCTACCATGATTTTATTGGCGATTCCCTTTCCCAGAGCGACCGATGTGTCAGAAGTCAGGTTTTTCACAAGGACCGGTCCACCGAGGATGCTTTTCGAATCCAGCTCGATGATATCGTCCTTATGAAAACCAAGGGCAAAAAGACGCCTGCGCACTCCGTGTCCGCCTAAGATATCGACGATTCTTAAAGAGATATCAGGAGGCGCATCGGCTAATCTGAGCATTTTCTTCTCGAAAAATCTTTTCTTAAGTGATAATCAGCCTTATATGATAACCCGAACTGAGAAAAAATCTATACCCCTGAAGAAAGACATATGTCAAGCAAAAACCGGGAAATGAGTGACCCTCTTAATCACCTTGCCTCTGCTAAGATACTTTAACGAAGGCTTTTGACCCTTGAATAGAAAAGATAAGCGAGGATGAGCAAATAGCTGACAACAACCAGGGAGTGCTGGGTATAAAAGCGGAAGGCTTTATGGCCCATGACTTCGACAAGGCTTGCTCCGATGGCAACCAGGTTTGCTATCAAAATGGACTTTAATGCCGGAGAGAATTTATTGACCAAGCTTATCAATAAAACAACGGCCAGAACTGAATAGAGGTAGTTGTAATACCAGGCTAAAGGCGAAAAAAGAGGAATCAGGATGAAAAGATAGGAAGACTCCAGGGCTTCAGGCTCTTTCAAGCCCTTTCTCCTGCCCAGGAGCATCATCCACAGCAGAAAAAACCCGATGACCAACGCCATGAAAATGCTGAAAACCAAAGCTGTCTCCCTCTGACCGGCAGGAATATTTTTTAGGAAAAAGGAATGGAGAGAGGCGTTATCGTATTGACTAATAAGGGATGGAGTGGAAAGAGAGAGAGTCTTGGGCCATTCCTTTATAACCTGAAGATTCTGTTTGAAGCCATAAAAAATTGCAGGCAGGATAAAGCCCAGGATGAGCATTCCCATCCCTGAAGTAACAAGCTTGATTCTCTTTTTCAGAAGAAAATATGGCAAAAAGACCAGGGCATAGGGCTTGAAATAGAGTGAAAAACCCCAGAGCACCCCTCCCCTCACCTCTTCCCTTTCGAGCAAAGATTTGACCATCAGCAGCAGAAGAAAAATAATGAAAATATTCACCTGTCCGAGTTCTATCTCACGAGCCACAAATTTCAACAGGACTAAAAAAGATAAAAGCAAGACCGCTGCTTTTTTCTTCTGCTTTGAGGGAAGTAGGTCATAAGACATGCTCAAAACGAGAAAGAGAATGAAAACTTGGGAAAAATACCAGATGAGCTTTGCGACTTCGTAAGGCAGAAAAGTCAGGACGGAAAAAAATAAAGCCGAAGCAGGAGAATATTTATACTGGAGATGGCCGTCTGAGACGCGGTAAAGCATTTCGCCCCTGAGAATCCTCTGCCCGCCTCGATAGCAGACTCCAAAATCTGACATGTCTTTTTGAATATGGATAAGATAAATCCCGAGAAAAACGAGGAAGGCGAGAATGATGAGAAGAAGATTCCTCTTCTTCTTCGACAGTCGGAGGAATAAAAATTTTTTCTTATCCATTTTCTAAAATAAAAAAGCACACAGCCTTTTCTCTCAGGTCGAAGCCGATTATCATCTGACTATATTTTTTTTGCAAGGTCAGCGGCATGACTTTTGACCTCAAAGGCTGAAAAGAAGCCTTCCCTTTCATTGACAAGGGAGCACCTTTCTGCTAAAAATTATTTAATGTATAAGTGGCTGATTCGAAAAATATTCGGTACAAAGAACGAAAGAGACCTGCGAAGGCTCCAACCATATGTCGCGGCTATCAACGAGCTTGAGCCGCGAATCCAAAAGCTCAGCGATAATGAGCTCCGAGCTAAAACTGCGGAATTCAGGGAAAAATTAAGACAGGGGGCAACAGCGGAAGACATTCTCATCGAAGCCTTTGCCGTAGTCCGCGAAGTGGGGAGACGCACAATCCGCATGCGGCATTTCGATGTCCAGCTCATGGGGGGAGTTGTCCTTCATCAGGGAAAAATAGCCGAGATGAAGACAGGAGAGGGTAAGACTCTTGTCGCCACTCTCCCTGCCTACTTGAATGCCCTGGAAGAGAAGGGAGTACATATCGTCACTGTCAACGATTATCTGGCTAAGAGAGACACCGAGTGGATGGGGCCCATCTACAGATTCCTAGGCCTTGAAGTGGGGACGATTCAGCATGAGATGGGCGACCAGGAGAGGAAGGATGCCTACCGGGCTCATATCACCTACGGCACGAACAACGAGTTCGGATTCGATTATCTTCGGGATAATATGAAATTTCGCCTCTCCGACCTTGTCCAAAGAGGCCATCACTACGCCATCGTCGATGAAGTCGACAGCATCCTCATCGACGAAGCCCGAACTCCGCTCATCATCTCCGGGCCGACAGAGGAATCGACATCGCTCTATTACCGGGTTGACAATCTCGTCCGCCGCTTCCATAAAAACAGGCATTTCCAGGTTGATGAAAAAACAAGAACAGTGGCCTTGACCGAGGATGGAGTGGCTGATTCTGAAAAATTCCTCGGCGTTCCCAACCTTTATGACCTCGCCTATATGGACTTGGTCCACCACATCAACACCTCATTAAAAGCCCATCATCTCTTCAAGAGAGATGTTGATTACATGGTCAAGGACGGCAAGGTGATCATCGTCGATGAGTTCACAGGCCGTCTGATGCCTGGGCGCCGCTACAGCGACGGACTCCATCAGGCTCTTGAGGCCAAAGAAAAGGTACGCATCGAGGAAGAATACCAGACGCTGGCTTCGATAACCTTCCAGAATTATTTCCGGATGTACAAAAAGCTGGCAGGAATGACCGGTACTGCCGCCACCGAGGCCGCTGAATTTCACCATATCTATAAACTTGATGTGGTTGAAATACCAACCAACGTTCCCCTTATCCGCTACGAACGCCAGGATGTCATCTACAGAACCAAGAAAGAGAAATGGGATGCGGTTACTGGGGAAATCATCGAGAATCACAAGGAAGGGCGGCCGATGCTTGTCGGAACAATCTCCATCGAGAATTCAGAGCATCTGAGCTCCCTCCTCAGAAAAAGAGGGATAAAGCATGTTGTCCTGAACGCCAAGTATCATGAGATGGAAGCCAAGATCATCGCCCAGGCCGGCAGGATAGGAGCAGTGACCATAGCCACCAACATGGCCGGACGAGGAGTCGACATCCTGCTCGGTGGGAATCCAGATTTCCTGGCCGCAGAGCAGCTAAGAAAAAAAGGAATCGAGCCTTCAAAAGCCACGCAGGAAGAATGGGAAAAAGCCCTTGCCGAGGCGATGCGTGTTACTGAAGAAGAACACAAAAAGGTCGTGGCCATGAGCGGACTCCATATCATCGGCACCGAGCGCCACGAAGCACGAAGAATCGACAACCAGCTTAGAGGAAGAGCAGGAAGGCAGGGGGACCCCGGCTCATCCCGTTTCTATCTTTCCTTGGAAGACGACCTGATGCGCATCTTCGGCAGCGACCGAATCTCAGGGCTGATGTCCAGAATCGGCATGACCGAGGGAACTCCCATCGAACATAAAATGGTGACCAGGGCCATCGAGAGAGCCCAGAAGCAGGTCGAAGGACATAATTTTTCCATCCGCAAACATCTCCTGGAATACGACGACGTGATGAACAAGCAGAGAGAAACGATCTACATACAAAGAAAGGATATCTTAGAAGGAAAAAACATGAAAGAGTACATCCAGGAGCTGGTGTCTACATTGGTCGATTGGCTCATGGAAAACCATACAAATAAAGATAAATCTCCTGAGGATTGGGATATTGAAGGATTCAAGAATGCCATTGCCGCCCAGTTTAAACTGAACATTGAAGAGCTGGGCCTAGACTGGAAAACAATAACTCATGATGAATTAAGGGAGAAGATTCTTGAGACGCTGAAGAAAATCTATGAAGAGAAGGAAAGAATCATCGGCGAGGAGAGGATGAGAGAATTTGAGAGAGTGATTCTGCTTCAAATCATCGATTCCCAGTGGAAGGACCATCTTCTGGCCATGGATTATCTCAAAGAAGGGATCGGGCTTCGAGGTTATGGCCAAAGAGACCCGCTGATTGAATACAAAAAAGAAAGCTATGATATGTTCCAGTCGATGCTGGACAGGATTGAGGAGGACACCATCCGTTACCTCTTCCTCATCCAGCCTGTTATCGAACAAGAGCTGCCTGAAAGGAAGGAGCAACCTCTATATTATCAGCATCCCCAAGGCTCTTCCTATTCAGCTTCAAAAGGCAGGCAGGTCAGGAGTTTAATTCCAAAAAAGAAAAAAAAGAGAAAGTGAGAGGGAAAAATGTTAGACGATAAAATCAAAATAGGACTTTCCTTCGACGATGTGCTGATTCTGCCTTCGAAATCGGATGTCATTCCGGCTCAAGCGGATGTGGCGACAAAATTCAGCCGAAACATCAGCCTCAGCATCCCCATCGTCAGCTCAGCCATGGATACAGTCACCGAATCAAAGATGGCCATCGCCCTGGCTCAGCAGGGAGGGATAGGCATCATACACAGGAACATGCCCATCGAAAAACAGGCCGAAGAGGTGGACAAGGTCAAGCGCCATGAAAGCGGGATGATTGTCGACCCGATTGCCATGAGACCCCAGAATAAAATCTATGAAGCCAAGGAGGTCATGCAAAAATATAAAATCTCAGGGCTTCCCATAACGGATGAAAACAACAAATTGGTGGGAATCCTGACCAACCGGGATATCAGGTTCGAAAATCGTATCAACCTGCCGATAGAAAAAGTCATGACCAAGGATTTGGTGACCGTGCCTGTGGGGACCTCTCTCGAGGAGGCAGAAAAACTTTTCCATAAGCATAAGATTGAAAAAATCCTGATGGTCAATGAAAAATTTCAGCTCAAAGGGCTGATCACCTATAAAGATATCCTGAAGAGAATTCAATATCCCCATGCCTCAAAGGACAGCATCGGCCGGCTCAGGGTCGGCGCAGCCGTTGGAGTGGGAGAAGAAACATTGGAAAGAGCCAGAGCGCTGGTCAAGGCCAAGCTCGATGTCTTGGTGATAGATACGGCTCATGGACATTCGGCCAGGGTTCTGGATACAGCAAAAATGCTGAAAAAAGAATTCCCCGAGCAGGAGCTCGTGGCTGGAAACATCGGAACAGAAGAGGCAGCCAGGGAGTTCATCGAATTAGGAGTGGACGCAGTCAAGGTCGGAGTCGGGCCTGGCTCTATCTGCACCACCAGAGTCGTGACCGGAGCCGGAATTCCCCAAATCACAGCCATCGCCGATGTCTACAAGGTGACTCGAGAAAAGCGCATTCCTTTGATCGCTGATGGAGGAATAAAGTATTCAGGAGACATCGCCAAGGCTATCGCCGCCGGAGCAAGCTCGGTCATGCTCGGTAACATCCTGGCTGGAACAGATGAGGCTCCAGGCGAAGTTGTGATCTACCAGGGCCGCTCTTACAAAACCTACCGAGGCATGGGCTCGCTCGAAGCCATGAGGGAAGGAAGCCGGGACAGATACTTCCAAGACCTTCTTCCGCCTGACAGCAAGATTGCTCCTGAAGGAATTGAGGGCATGGTCCCTTTCAAAGGAAGCGCGGCCAATATCCTGCAGATGATGGTCGGAGGGCTCAAAGCAGGCATGGGCTATGCTGGCTGCAGGACAGTCCAGGAGCTTCAGACAAAAGCCAAATTCATCCAGGTCACAGCGGCCGGGGTCAGGGAAAGCCATGTCCATGATGTCATCATCACCAAAGAGGCTCCCAATTATCAGCTCGATTAAAGAGCTCAGTGAAATGCACTATGTAATGCCAACTCTGAAAAAGCTTGTCCCATGAAAAAGTACTGGCGATGCTTTGTCTGCAACGACATTCATTATGGGATAAATCCCCCAGAAATATGCCCAACCTGCAAGGCGAAGAATGCCTTCGTGGAAATCTCCTCGGAGGAATCGCAAAAAATAGTCAGCGCCACTCGGATTGAATTCAACAGACAAAAGTTTCTCAATGCGATTGAGAAATTTGCAGAAAAAAATGAATTCCAGGTCAATCCTGACAAAGAAAAAGTCAGGATGCTCCTTGACGGAGTTTTCAATAACGAACAAAACTATGGCTTGAAATACTGCCCCTGCCGGCTGATTACCAAGGACTTCAAAGAAGATTTATTGCTCGTCTGCCCCTGCAACTTCCTCATCCACGACACATATCGGGAGAAGGGCGAGTGCTGGTGCGGGCTCTTTGTAAGGAGAAAGAAATGAATAACCTGATCATGTTTTATGCCAGGGAATGTCCTCACTGCAAGAATATGATGCCTCTTGTTGACAAACTGGAAAAAGAGGAAGGGATAAAACTCGAAAAACTCGAGGTCTGGCATAACGAAAAGAACGCGGATTTGATGCGCTCCTACAGGTCGGTCATCGCTCCCAAATGCGGCGGACAGCTAAGGACGCCGACTTTCTTCAACACCGAGACAAATGATGTCCTCTGCGGCGAGGTGGAATACAAAAAGCTCAAAAAGTGGGTATTAAAAAAATAGCTCAAAAAAATTTTCATCGCTAACGTTATTCTTTATTCCAGGAGTCATTCGATGAGCGAGGAAAAGACCGCTAAACAAAGATTCCCGGCCACGTTCTGGACAGCAAACACTATCGAGCTTTTCGAGCGCGCTGCTTATTATTCCATGGCCCCTTGGGTGGTCATTTATCTTACCGAAATTCTCGGTATGAGCCCGACTTTAGCCACGACCTTAAACGGCTCGGTTCTCTGGGGCCTGATTTATCTTTTGCCTATCCTCTCCGGAACGCTCGCCGACAAGTACGGCTATAGGCGCTCGCTGCGCGTCTCCTTCCTGATGATCTCCATCGGCTACCTCATCACGGGAACTGTGCAAAAATTCTGGCCCTGGATTCTTGGAAAACAGCCTTCTGAGTCTGTGAGCTATATCTTTCCCATCGTCTTGGGAATAGTCTTGATCGGAATCGGCGGCTCAATAGTCAAGCCCTGCGTCGCCGGAACTGTGCAGAAGACATCCGGCCTGCGCGCCACCCTCGGCTTCGGCATTTTTTACATGGTGATCAACATCGGGTCGATCACCGGCAGAGGCGTCTCCTATTTCATCCGCAAAATCCTCGAGCTCGGCATCCCGGCTGTCTTCACCTATGCTGCCACAATCTTTGGCCTCATCGGCCTGGCCATCGTGCTTTTTATGTATAAAGAGCCGCAATACGTAAGCGACGGAAAGAAAGACGACCAGAAAGTCCAGAAAAAGACGCTCGGACAAGCTGTTCTCGGCATCCTTATCGTGCTCAGCAACCTGAAATTCGTCTTTTTCATCATCGTCATCAGCCTTTTCTGGTTTCTCTACGTCCAGCTCTACAACCTTGTTCCTCTGTTTTTAAGATACATTGACCCCAATGCTCCTGTTGAGCTTTATCAGTTGGCTAATCCGGTGATGATTGTCGCTTTTCAGCTTCTGATCACGAAAATAGTCAAAAAATTCACGCCCGTTAAATCCATCATCCTGGGAATCATCGTCGCCACTTCGGGCATGCTGCTCAATGTTATCCCGCCTTTGCTGTTTGAAGATTTCACACAAAATACAAATGTTTTAGGCTTAGTCATTCCCATCGCTGGAATTTTTCTTATTATCTCCATCGCTTCCCAGGCCATAGGAGAGATGATGGCTTCGCCCAGAATTTACGAATACATCGGAAGCATCGCTCCTCGCGGAGAAGAAGGGCTTTATCTCGGCTATGCCAACCTGCCCATAGCCTTGGCCAGTATCGTCGGAGCTCCGGTCGGAGGAAGGTTGTACGAACATTTCATCTCCGACCGATTAAAGGCTGGACAGCCAGTTAATGCTCTTGCCATGTGGCTCATTGTCGGCGGCATAGGCATCTTGTCGATCATCGGCTTGACGATATACGACAGAATCCTGGCAAAAATCAAAGCAAAATAACGGCAACAAGGAAATGACTCTTTCGAGTTGGCAAAGAATTCTGAATTTACACCCGGATTCTCATATTAAGCCCTCGCCAAAGACGATAATCCATGAAATGAAAAGCGCCTACTTGACAGGGGGAGAGATGTTGTCTATATTCAAATCTTTTTGCTCCGAAGAGATAGCCTAGCAATGAAGAGTTTTGCTTTTCGAGCTCAAGAAAGGGAGGAAACATGAAAAAGCTTTATGCTGCTGCTTTTTGTTTAGCGTTTTTCCTTTTTCCAGGCAAAGTCTTTTTACAGGAAAAAGAACTGGATGTTCCTTATGTGCCCACCAAGCCAGAGGTTATCGCCGAAATGCTGCGCATGGCCAATGTCGGAAAGGATGACCTGCTTTATGACCTCGGCTGTGGCGACGGCCGAATTGTTATCGCGGCTGCTCAGCTTTATGGAACGCGGGGCATTGGAGTGGATATCGACCCCGAACGCATCAAGGAGAGCAAAGAAAACGCAGCCCTGGCCAATGTGACTCATCTTGTCCAGTTTCGCGAACAGGACCTTTTTGAGACAGACGTCCATGAAGCAACAGTTGTCACCGTTTATCTTCTGACTTCAGTCAATCTCCGCTTGCGTCCTCGACTCCTGAGCCAATTAAGGCCTGGAACCCGGG
>CAZJXZ010000084.1:0-11519 GCA_964549955.1 uncultured Eubacteriales bacterium | reverse complement strand
TTACCAGAGAAAACATCAAACATGTTTTCGATGCCGATGTTGAAATCAGAGAGAACATCCATTCCAGGCTTCCTGAAATATCCCTGATTCCCAAGCTGGATAAATCATGAGGACAAGAAAGTTCCAATTTTTCTTTCTTCTGTTTGTGCTGATGGCCTCTATCCATGGGAATCAAAAAGAACCGATAAAGGATGCTCTGGGCTTTTCTTATGTGATAAATTTTCCTCCTCAGAGAATCGTCTCCCTTGCTCCCAACATAACCGAAATTCTATTTTCTTTGGGTTTGGGAGAAAAAGTGGTTGGAGTGACACGCTTCTGCGATTACCCGCCCCAAGCTCAGGAAAAGGAGAAAGTCGGCGGTCTGGTCGACCCTAACCTGGAAAAAATTAAGGCGCTGAACCCTGATTTAATCATAGGTTTTCGCGGAAATCCATTGAGAATTCTTAAACGCCTAAGAAGCATTGGCCTTCCCCTTTTTGTTCTGGAGATGGGCAATGACCTTGAATCTGTCTTCTCCATAATAAAAAAAATCGGAACAGTCACTCAAAGGGAAAAAGAGTCTGAAAGCCTTATCCAACCCCTGAGAAAAAAGTACAAAGCGGTCCAGTCCGCGCTCAGGAATGTCGAGCATCAGCCAAAGGTTTTTCTATCCATCCATGGCTTTGGCTTCTGGACGAGCGGCAAAGAGAGCTTCCTCAACGACCTGCTGGCAAAGGCAGGAGGAGTGAACATAGCCGGGGACATTCCCCAAAAATGGCTTCTCTACAAACAGGAACAGCTTATTCATCAAGACCCGGAGATTATCGTCATCCTCACCAAATCACCCGAAGAATTCTCAAAGGCTAAGGAGTGGATAAGTAACAAAACCCATCTTCAGGGAATCAAGGCTGTAAGGACAGATAGGATTTATTATCTTGATGAAAACCTGGCCGCAAGGCCTGGGCCGCGTCTTTTCCAAGCTCTGGAAGAGCTGGCTAGGCTCCTTCATCCCCAAAATTTTGAAGCAGAATGATGAAAATAAGGTCAAAAAGACTCAGGCTCCTTATTGTCCTTATCGTCCTCCTCTTCCTCGGCCTCTTAACCTCCTTGCTGGTCGGGTCTGTCAGGACAAATCTTCAAGACCTGTGGAATTTCATCTTCAACCACAACAAGACCTACGCCACAATCTTCCTCGACCTCAGGCTGACCAGGGCGCTCTTGGCTTTCCTGGTGGGAGCAAGCCTCTCGATCTCCGGCGCAATCCTTCAAGGATACTTTCAAAATCCTATGGCCGACCCCTTTGTCGTCGGCGTTTCCTCTGGAGCTTCCTTCGGCGCTGTCCTTGCCATAAATCTCGGGCTGAGCATACAGGTCTTCGGCTTCTCCCTGCAGAGCATTCTGGCCTTTGCCACGGGATTTGCCATCGTTTACTTTGTCTATCTCCTCTCCCAGAGAAAGGGAGTTTTTAAGGTCGAAACTCTGCTCTTGACCGGAATCGCTGCCGGCGCTCTTGCTTCGGCTTTGACTTCCTTCCTGATTTTCCAGAAATCAGAGTCCTACGAACAAGCTGTTTTCTGGCTGCTGGGAAGCTTCGCTCTTTCTGACTGGAACCAAATCGCGGCAGTTCTTCCCTACTTTGTCCTCTGTTTCATCATCGCCCAGTGGCTGGCCAAGGATATGAACCTTTTGGTCTTAGGAGATGATGTTGCCCAGTCCTTGGGCTGCCCGGTGAGCCGCGTCAGAAAAACCTTCCTGGTTATCTCCACTCTTCTTGCCGCCTCTTCTGTCTCAGTCTGCGGAATTATCGGCTTTGTCGGCCTGATCGTTCCCCATTGGGTCCGCATCCTGATCGGGCCTGACCACCGCTCTCTTTTCTGGTTTTCCTCTCTGACAGGAGGAATCTTTCTTGTTTTCTCTGACCTTTTGGCTCGCACACTCCTTCCCTCAGAGCTCCCCATCGGGATCATCACTGCCGCAGCCGGCGCCCCATTTTTTATATATCTGCTCAACCAAAGACGATAAAACTTGTCTCAATTTTGGCCGTAATGCTAAAATAAGAGCCCTTGATGAGATTCTTTTTTGTCCGGGATTACAAGAAGCACTACAGATATTTCTCCTCCGAGCCATACCGCCAAATCCAGATTAACCCGCCGCGCTGGAAAAAACTCTGGGAGTCAGCCAAAAAGAAGCTTATGCTCCTTCCTCAAAGAATTCTGAGACAGGAGCAGGCTTTTGCCAGAGCCTTAAAATTAGAAGAAGAAAAGATTCAAATTTTTCATTCAGGCCGCTTAGACGAAAAAAAGATAAAACATAAATTCTATTTCTTCCTCCAAAAGCAGAGAACCAAACACATTCTTTTTCTTGCCGGAGAACTTATTCTTCTTCCCATAAGCGGGCTGGCAGCCCTTCTTCCCGGCCCGAATGTTTTTTTTGGCGTTTTGGCTCTAATCATGATCACCCATTGGCAGGCCCTGCGGGGATTAAACTCCACCCTTCGAAAAGAACAGGTATTCATTCACTCTCCGCTCCTCCATGACTGGGAGCAAGCCCTCGAGCATAGAGTATGGGGCGAATTTCCTGGAATACTGGAAAAAATCGAGGAAGAATACGGCCTGCAGGGCATCCACAAAGTCCTCTGGAAATAAATAAGCCTTCACAACGGTTTTCTAAACACTAAGCCTTCGCTCTAAATCAAAAAAGAGAGCCTATTGCTGGGGAAATCTAATTAATTGACAAAATCATGATTTTATCTTATTTATTATGCACGATGCCTTTGACTCTAAACCAGTTTTTGCTTCTATTGATAACCATCGCTGTTGTGGTTGTCGCCACTGTCTTTGTCATGTTCATTCTTCAGCTTCGGAAGACAGCCAAGGAGGGGGCGGAAACCCTTGTTAAATTGCGGGAATTCATCGCCAACCTGGGCGAAATAAGCAAAAAAGTAAACACAAAAGTCGATGATTTAGGCCTTGTGCTCGATGCTACAAAAAAGACGGCTGTCAAAGTGGGTGAAATCGCTGGCTTCTTTGCCACAAAAGTCTTTAAGCCCTCCTCGAAATATCTTGTTTTCTTGCTTCCCCTTCTTCGTTTTGTCTGGCGTCAAACGAAAAAAAGAAAGGAGGATAAGAATGAGCAACGAAAATAAAGGCTCAAGCTTCTGGGAGCTTGCCTTATCATTTCTTGCTGGCGCAGCGACAGGGTTCATCTTGGGTGTCCTGTTTGCTCCTGCAAGCGGCAAAGAGACGAGAGAGAAGATCAAAGAAGGCGCGGTAAAAGCCGGAGAAAAGGCCAAAGAAAGCTATGAGAAAATCGCAAAAGAGGCAGAAAAGGGAATAAAGATTGTAAAGGAAAAGACCCAAGAAGGACTGGATTCTATTAAAGAATTCGTTGAAAAAAAGAAGAAAGAATACGCTAAAAAGGCGAAATAAAGCCCAAAGTACGGAAGAAAAAGGCTTTCAAACGGCAATTCTTTCAAAAGAAGCAAGGTTAAACTATAAAAATTTTGATTTTTATCCTCCACAAATTCAACAAAAAATAGGCGAGGAAATCCGAGCGAATAATGGAATCGGAGAAAGAAAGAAAAAAAAGATTCAGCACCTCTTCTCAGATTGAAATAAAAAGAGTATACAGCGAAAAGGATTTAGACGGCTTCGATCCTGCCCGCGACCTCGGCCAGCCTGGCAGCTATCCTTTCACCCGAGGGGTTCATCCCTCCATGTACAGGGGCAAGCTGTGGACAATGCGCCAGTACGCTGGCTTTGGAACAGCAGAGGAATCCAACAGGAGATATCGCTTCCTCCTCTCGCAGGGTCAGACCGGATTGAGCGTTGCCTTCGACCTGCCAACCCAGTTGGGGCTTGACTCTGACCACCCTCTGGCCAAGGGAGAAGTGGGGAAGGTTGGAGTGGCCATCGATTCCCTTCTTGACATGGAAACGCTCTTCGACCAGATTCCTCTGGATAGAGTCAGCGTCTCGATGACCATCAACTCCACAGCAGCTGCGGTGCTGGCCATGTATCTTGCTTTGGCTGAAAAAAGAGGCATTGAATGGACTAAGCTCTCGGGAACTATCCAGAACGATATCCTGAAAGAATACATTGCCCGTGGGACATACATCTATCCTCCCCAAGCTTCTCTTAAGATCATCACTGACATCATTTCCTTCTGCCAGAGAAACGTTCCCAACTGGAACACGATGAGCATCAGCGGCTACCATATCAGGGAAGCAGGGGCCACGGCTGTTCAAGAGCTGGCTTTCACCCTGGCTAATGCCCTCACCTATGTGGAGGCTGCGGTAAAAGCAGGCCTGGACGTTGACCTCTTTGCTCCTCGTCTCTCCTTCTTTCTGGCGGCGCACAACAACTTCTTCGAAGAAATTGCAAAGTTTCGCGCTGCAAGGCGCCTGTGGGCCAGGCTGATGAAAGAAAAATTTCTGGCGAAAAATCCCCTCTCCTGGAAATTCAGGTTCCATACGCAGACGAGCGGCGTGACTCTCTTAGCCCAACAGCCTGAGAACAATGTGGTCAGGATTACACTTCAGGCCTTAGCTTCAGTCTTGGGGGGAACCCAATCCCTTCACACCAACTCCAGGGATGAAGCCCTCTCTCTTCCCAGCGAAGAGTCGGCGCAGATCGCACTCCGCACTCAACAGATTATAGCCTATGAAAGCGTAGTGGCTGATACTGTCGACCCCTTGGGCGGCTCCTATTTCGTCGAGAGCTTGACCAACCAGGTCGAGCAAAAAGTCATGGAATATCTTCGCAAGATTGAGGACCTGGGTGGAATGCTGTCTGCCATTGAAAAAGGGTTCATTCAGAAGGAAATTCAAGAAAGCGCATACAGATATCAAGAGCAGATTGAGAACAAGGAGCAGGTTATTGTCGGCCTTAACGAGTACAAAAATCCGCAGGAAAAAATTCGTTTCAGGCTCTATTTTCCTCCAAAGAAAACTGAAAGAGCCCAGGTCAAGAAGCTGCGGCTTCTGAGAAAGCAAAGAGCAGACAATAAAGTAAAAGAACGGCTTCAGAGCTTAAGAGAAGCGGCCGAATCAGGGAAAAACATTATGCCCGGCATCATCGAGGCTGTCAAAGCCCTGGCCACTCTGGGAGAAATTTCTTCAATTCTCAAAGATGTCTACGGCAAATTCAACGAAAAAATAGTCGTCTAACCTGTTTCTTGACTTTCAGCCTGACCGATTCTAACATGTACCCATGAAAGGCATCTCCAAGCTCTCATTCTTTCTCCTTGCCTTTCTTCTCTTATCTATAAAGGGCATTGCTGTAGACAAGAAGACCGCCCTTCTCATCGAGGAAGAAATCCAAAAGAATAAGCTTGAAGTCATAAAAATACGTCAATACCTTCACATGAATCCAGAGCTCAGCCGCGAGGAGTACCAAGCAGCAAAACTTGTGACATCCAATCTCATCTCCCTGGGCTTGGAGGTCAAGACCGGAGTGGCAAGAACAGGTGTCGTTGCTCTGCTGCGGGGGCGCCAGCAGGGTCTAACGGTCGGGATCAGGACAGAGATGGATGCCTCGGCCATCCAGGAAATGACAGATGTGCCGTTTAAGTCTTTGAATGCGGGAATCATGCATGCCTGCGGCCACGATATTCATGCTTCTGTCGCCTTGGGTACAGCCATGGTTCTTACCGCCCTTAGAGACAGAATCAAAGGAAATATCAAGTTTATTTTTCAGCCAGGCGCAGGTCCCCGCCCTGGAGAAGAGGGCGCAAATCTGATGATAAAAGAGGGCGTCTTGGAAAGCCCTGCCGTTGGAGCGATTTTTGGGCTCCATGTTTCTCCGGAAAACCTGGGCAAGGTCTTCTTCTCGACCGGCTCTATCATGGCCAACTCTGACTGGTTTCAAATCATCATCAAAGGAAAAAGCGCGAATGGAACAAGGCCTGATGAAGGTATCGATTCCATCGCTATCGCCGCCAATATTATCCTCAGCCTTCAATCCATGGTCAGCCGGACAATCAATCCCGTTGACCCGGCTCTGTTGACCATCGGAAAGATCGAAGGAGGAACAACTCCAAACATGATCGCCGAGACAGTTAGCCTTGAGGGCATGGTGAGGACTTTGAGCGAGAAGAACAGACAAGAAATAAAACAGATGATTGAAAATATCGTCAAAGGAATCACTCAATCCTTCGGGGCCGATTATGCTCTCAATTACATAAATGGCACTCCTGCTGTTTACAACCATCCGCAATTGGCTGAGATCACGCTTCCCATCCTGTCGAGCATCGTGGGCAAGGAGAATATCCAAGAACTAAAGCCCCAGGTGGAAACAGAAGATTTTTCCTACTACTGCCAGAAGATTCCTGGTTTCTTCTTCCTCCTGGGCGTGAAAGACCCAGCCCAGGAAACCATGGCCCCTCTCCATAGCCCTTACTTCAACCCTGACGAAAGAAGCATCTCTCTAGGGATAAAAATCATGTGCCACCTTCTTCTTGATTGCCTTGAACGGCAGAGCTCTCTTGAAGAGAATGCTCATTCATCATTCATAAACTGATGCCTTTCCCCTTTCTTTTCTTCGCATTATCCCTGGCTTCAGGAATTCTGGCCTCTTCTCTTCTTTCTTTTTCTATTGTGACTCTCATCCTTTCTCTATTCGTCTGCCTCGGTTGTGCCTGGCTCTCTTTCTTCTTCAAGAAAGACAGGTTCTCTCTTTTGCTGCTCCTGCTCACAACTATAATTTTTGGCGCCAGCCTTTACTCCTTCTCAAACAAGGGCTATGAAAGAAACTCTCTCCGCAAACTTAAAGACACTGACTATATTGACTTCTATGGCAGACTTTACAGGTCCCCCTCTCGCGGCACAGACAGTGATTTTCTCTTCATGAAAGTCGAAGAAGTCGTCCACCAGAACAAAACAGAGAAAATAAAAGGAAATTTGAGGATAACAGTGTCCAAATCCAAGGAATTTCCTTCCTCTCTTGAACTGTTTGTCGGCGATAGAATCAGGGTTTCTGCCCGCCTCTTCCTCTATGAAGGGTTCAGGAATTTCAAGACATTCTCCACGAAAAGATACCTCCAGAGCCAAAACATCCACAGCCGGGCCTTCACCAAGAGTCCGCTTCTCATTGAAAGGCTGGAATCAGGTAAAAAATTCTCTCCTTTCCGCCTGATATCCGTCATCCACCGAAAACTTCAGCAGAAAATAGAAAAGCATTTTCTCTCTTCGGATTTGGGCTCTCTTTCTTCTCAAGGAGCTATTCTCGAGGCTCTTCTCCTGGGTGATAGGGCAAGGATGAACCCTTCTGACACTCAATCTCTTCAAAAATCAGGAATTTTTCATATCATTGCCATCTCCGGTGCCCATATTGCCATTATTTCCTTCTTCGTCTTTTCCCTTCTAAAGCTCTTCAGAATATCTACTCGCCACTCCTATCTGCTGGTCATCGGCTTTATTCTTTTTTACGCCATTTTAGTCGAAGGCAGGGCCTCGGTGGTCAGGGCGACAATCATGTCTCTGGCCTTTCTCCTGGGAAAACTTATCTGGAGAAATGTCAACCTGATCAATACCATCTCCATCGCTGCCTTTATTCTCCTTGTCCATAATCCGTTTAATCTTTTCGATTCAGGTTTCCAGCTGACCTTTGCGGCTACGCTCTTCATCATCCTTTTTTTTCCAATAATCATCAAATACCTTCCCAGGTTCCCTTTAAGGATCAGTGAGTTGTTAGCTATCTCCCTCAGCGCTCAACTCGGAGTCATGCCCATCATGGCCAACACCTTCAATAGGGTGACTTTCTCCTCTTTAATCCTGAATTTTGTAGCCGTCCCCCTCACGGCTTTGATCATGGCCGCTGGCTTCATCTTTTTCCTGCTCTCCTTCGCCAGCGCCTCCCTAGCTCAACTCTTGGCCAAGGGCATAAAAATTCTCATCGACCTGCTCATCGCCTCTTCCCATTTTTTTGACCAACCCCGCTTCTTTTCTTACCGAATCCCTTCGCCTCATCTCTTGACCATCATCGGTTATTTTGTCTTTCTCTGTCTTCTGCTCTTACCCTCAAAATTCAAGAGACAAAAGCTGGCTTTCTCTCTCTGCTTTCTTGCCTTCTTTGCCCTATTGATTTCCTACCCCTTCCCCTCTCACTCCAAAAACCTCAGGATGACATTCATCGATGTCGGGCAGGGAGAGTCGATACTGGTCGAATTTCCCGGGCATAAAAAAATGTTGATCGACGGCGGTGGCCTGCCTGGAGGGAGCTTCGACATCGGCGAAAATGTCGTTTCTCCTTTCCTTTGGAAGAAAGGAATAAAAAAGATTAACTATCTGGTTTTGACCCATGCTCACCCCGATCATTTTGACGGCCTGAAATCCGTTGCCAGAAACTTCAAGATTGATGAATTCTGGGAGGCCTTCAGCCCCTCTGAAGACGAGGCCTATAAAAAATTCAAGGAATCGCTCCCTGCATCCATCCTCAGCAAGAGAATGTTCCGCGGCAACTCTCTTCAAGAAGGAGCAGTGAGAATCGATTTCCTCCACCCCGAAGAAGGAGACCCCAATGTTCATTCAGTCAACAATGAGCAGTCTCTTGTCCTCAGGCTCGAATACGCTGAAACAGCATTCCTTCTCAGCGGCGATATCGGCGCAGAATCGGAAAGAAAGATATTAGAGCTCAGCACAGAGCTCAAAAGCCAGGTTCTCAAATCCCCCCACCATGGAAGTTTGTCTTCAAGCTCAAAGGATTTTCTGGGGAGAGTCGAGCCGAGAATCGCGGTCATCTCTGTCGGTGAAGGCAACAGGTATGGTTTTCCTGACCAGGAGGTTTTGAAGAGATATGAGGAGATGGATGTCAAGGTTTACCGAACCGATATCCAGGGGGCAGTGGAGCTGCGTTCAGATGGCCGAAGAATGTCTGTCCGAACTGCATCGGACAACTCTCGGCCTTGATTGACAAATGAAAATCGTATAAAATTAGCAAAAGAGTAAGAAAAATGACCCTTAAAAAGATTATCATCGCCTTTTCTCTCCCTCTATTCCTTTCATCACTTCTCTTTTCTCAGACTTTAGTTGAATTGGCAAAGAAAGAGAAAGAAAGAAGAAAGAATCTAAGTAATCAAAAAGTCGTACTTTTCACCCACTCCAATCTAAGGAACCTTATGAGAAGGCCTGCTCTTACTATTTCATCGGCAGCTTTTTCCACTGAGGAAATCCCGCCAGAAGTAACAACTCCTCCAGAAGAGACGCGGCCTCGAGAAGGAGTACCAGCGCGCCCTGATATAGCTGAAGCGCAACAGGAAAAGGATATCCCCACAAAAATTGCAGAGCTCGAACAGAAATGGAATTCACAAAAAGAGTACGTCACTTTATTAAATACGCGACTGAACGGGCTGTGGCAAGAATATTACAGCATGGATGACATGAGTGACAGGGGGGGAATCCAGAAGGAAATCGCCGAAACTTCTCAAAAGCTCGAGCAAGCCCAGAAAGATGAAGCCAAAATGAGAGAAGACCTGGAAAAGCTGCGGGGACAAGTCAAAAAGTAAAATCCACACTCAACCAAAAGCCAAGAATAAGCGGGAAAAGCAAAAGGGCTGGCAACGACAAAGTCAAAGGACTTAATGCGTTTTATTAGACAGCCGCTGAAAAATTCTGAAAGCTTCTTATCTCATCTAAGGTAAAGAAAAGAAATCTGAATTCCCAATCTCCTCTTATCCTTTGAGCCAGGAATGACCTCTGAAGGAATAAAGGCTTTGTCTGTTGAGATGGTGAGCCGGAATTTATCTTCTTCGCCAAGAATTTCCTTCTTTATGGAGTACGACTTTTCGAAAAGAACATCCCCAGGCATAAACTCATCCAAGATTGAATCGCCAATCTTGAAAACAATCTTTTGGCTGCCAAGAGCCTCTTTTCTCACTCCACCTCTGACGACCAGGAGGGCATCTCGGCGAGGATTATCGATGATACAGCTTGCTTCCTTGTCCGTCCATCTCCAGCGTTTGAGAGAAGCCTCAGGGTTTATCTCGTAGTCATACCAGCCATCTTTATAGATGATTTTTGGGGTATCGGGTGGGGGAGGGAAAACCTTTAGCTTCTTCTCGTAGACTTTGCTCATAGGCTTTTTTCTAGTCCCTGAAGGGAAGGCAATTCCAACCGACAATCTTAGGATTTCAAATCCTTTGAACTCAGGGTCAAGGGCGTCGATGAAAGGAGGAATATAAATTCTTCGCTGATATCTGTATTCCTTCTCTGGCTCCCACTGAGCGAGAGAAACTTCAGGGAGATGATTATCGTAGAAGATGAGGTTGCTTCTGTGCCAGAAATGGACAAAAATCCAGCAATTCTCGTTCAGCTTTACAAAATTCTTTTTTGCCTTCCATTTATACTCGACGTTTGTGAATAAATTATCTGAAAGCACCTCTTCTGAGAAGCTCAGCTCAAGGCTGACTCCTCTAACTCTTGATCCCTGCTGGCAGCAATAAGAGCCGACTGCTGCCAGCACAACTATAAAAATCAATATTCCTTTTTTGAGTCTCATCCTTCTTTCCAAGACAGCGTTTTCTGATTCATTAAAATTAGCCACTAACAACAAGACAATAAATATTATTAAACATCATGCAAGCGACCGATTTTTTTCTTTTTCTCTACCCTATAATGATTTTCTTGAGCGGCAGGATATGGGGAATATTGTTCTCATTGAGAAGCTTGTTCAGATTAGGAATGCTAACCTCGATGGCCTTGTTGATTTTCTCGATAAGCGCCGTTAGTTCCTCGGAAATTAGTTTTATCTGCTGAAGCTGTCGCTCTGAAGGAGCTCCTGTATAGCCTCCGATGGCCCTGCTGAGCATCTGCAGTCTCCCTCTGAGTGAAGAACGCATGGACTCAAAGCCTGCTTGAGGATCGCCTGAAAGCTTAACTCGAATATCATCGGTTTCCTTGTATATGGATTTGATCTCCTCGAATATGGCCTGAGGCACGTTTGGAACGTTCTTAAGAAAAGTTTGCAGCTTATCAATCTCTCTTTTAACAGAATCAAGAGTCGTGATCGCTGTGGTGAGCAGTGGGTAAATCTTCTGAAGGCTGAGGAGAGCGTCGTGCTGAGCTTTTCTCGCCTCGAAAGAAACATCGATCCTGGGGTCACCCTCAACCGCCACTGACTTTATCATCTCCTGGCCTGCGGCCTTCAGCACTACCTTGTATCCACCAGGGAGAACAAAAGGCCCTAAAGCTCTGAAGCGGCCCATTCCTTCAGTAGAATCCTCAGGAGGTCCATAGCGCAGGTCCCAAGAGATACGGTTGATTCCCTGGTCTTTTGACCCATCCAATTCTCTTATCGCCTTTCCTTGGCCGTCCTGGATGATGATTTTCACCCCATCTTTCTGCTCTTCCTTCAAGTAATAGCTGATCATTGCTCCAAAAGGCGGGTTGGGGCCGACAAAGAATTTGTAGCCAAGGTCCCCCTTATGATAATAAGGATTAAAAATAACCGCCTGACGGATATCAAAAAGATAACTATTGGAAGCAAGCACTTCTTTTGTCAGCTGTTCCAAGGGAGTGATGTCGTCGAGAATCCAGATGCTGCGGC
>CAZJXZ010000083.1:0-11587 GCA_964549955.1 uncultured Eubacteriales bacterium | reverse complement strand
AATGTCTCAGGCTTGGGGAAGCGGTAGAAGGTCATGTTGATCTCCACTGTGCTGAAGTGTTGAGCATAATAGGGAAGCCATTCCCTTTGCGCTACCTCTTCGGGATAGAATCTCCCTTTCCAGCCAGAATAGCTCCAGCCCGATGTGCCCAGGTGGTAAATCATGAATATAATCCTTTAATTTTGATTATTTATAGACCATGGGCTTCCTTACAAGACTATTATTTAATAATTCCAATCTTCTGTATTCTCATTATGCTACCTTCATCTCGATATTTTTTAAAAAATTTTTCGTTGTGTTTGAACTCAAGCTTTTTACTGACTCCGCTGGACTTTAATAATCTCTCGAAAGATATTCCTTGCTCTCTCTTTCCCAATAGAGCAATAGCTTTAATTGCTGCTTTGTCACATGTACAAAAGAGAATATTTTTATTATCCTGCAGAACTTTCAATGCTTCCTTTTCGCCGGAATGAAGTTCTTCTTCAAAGATTCTATCAAATTGTTTTGAAAATTCTTTCAATTCCTCAACAGATACATTTATTTCGGTAAATTTATGTCCAAGATCTTTCATTAATTCAATGTCATGTTTTAATCCATAACAATCTTCATAATAATACACTTCTTGGTGAAGGATGATTGAGGAAATATAGATTTTATTTTTTGAAGTTATCTGGTTCCAGATATTAAATCGGTGAAGGTCTATAATGACATCGGCATCAAGTAATACTATATTCAACAGAATAGTCCTCGGTTTCGTCGTAGCCGTATTTCTTCAAGAATGACGGAACTTCACTAAATTTTTTATCAATGTATTCTGAAAATTTAACCTTAGAAATTTTGCCCATCTGGAGAGCTTTAATTGCTAAAGAAATGTATTTTGAAGAAAGGTAGGGTTTTTCCCCTTCCCAATGCGTTGACCTGGTTTTTCTATCGAAATCTTTTATATTTCCTTTTTCTAATTCGTTCAGGACTGTTTCTTTTTTTATTAGATTAAGATTTACGAGCCGCCAGAGTAAGGCTTCAATCGATACATCAAATTCTCTGGCAATCTCAACCAAATTTAAATAGGAAATATATTTATTTTTAGCTTTTTTTATGAACTCATTTCTCAGTTCATTTTCCGGCAATAAAAACGCCGAGGCAAAAACATCTGATAATTGTTCGATTCTATTTTTACCTTTTTTATCATTTTTATAAATCTCTTCAGGAGAAAAAAAGTTCCAGGTGATTAAATTAAAAAATTCATGACCCAAATCATAATTTCGTCGCCAGGGAGCATCATTGGCATTGATGAGAATGGCCATTCCAAAATCTCCAACTGTCGATCCTCCTGAGATTCCTGGTTCAAGTTCTAAATGAATAATTTTTATTCCAACTTTTTCTTCCAAAATTTTTGCTAAGGAACAGGCTGGTCGGCTTCCCAATTGGAGTAAATTTAAATAATCAGAAGCTATTTTTGTTACATATTCAAATGAGTATTGATTTATTAGCTTATTCTTGGAAATAGGCAGAAGTAGCTCTTTATTTTCTTGTTCTTTCTCTCCTAAGAGTTTAAGCAGGTTTTTATATTTTTCACAAAAAGACAAGAACTTTCTCTTTATTTCTTCTTTCTTTGTACTTTGTTCTGGATTTCTCCACAGGATTTCAGCTTCCACTTTCCTTTGCTCCGGCCATAAAAAGAAATTAAGTTCACGACCATAAATATTTGATAGTTTGGCCAATTCCCAAGCTTTAATCTCTCTTTCCCCTGACTCGATATTTCTCAAGGTTTGATAATGAGCGAATCCTATTTTTTCAGAGACTTCTTTTAAAGTGAACCCAAGTGATTCTCTCTCTTTTTTTAAAAGAGAAGCAATTATCTTTGTTTCTTTCATTATTCTTCCCTTATTATTTATTTGGTAAATAAATAATATAAAAAAAGATTATATATGTCAAGAAAAATATGAATAAAATATAAAAATATTTTATGTTAGAGCTTCGTGTTACGCATTCTTTTTCTAGGATATGCCATAAAATCCCAAGCTCCCCTGCTTGTCAGATGAATGGAGTCGCAGAGCGAAGCGGAGCAGAGGCCATTCATCCTTATCGTCTAAAGCCCCAGCCATTTCATTTTGTTTATTTTAGATTAGAGGGCAATGGCTCTGGCAATCTCATAGAGTAAAATTTATTGACTATTTTCAATTAATTCAATATGCTTTTTATAGCGTTTATTATGAGCTTATGATACAGAAGGGAGGTTAAAATGAAAAAGGTTCTGACGCCCTGTTTTCTGTTCTTTTTTGTTTCCTCCCTGGCCGTCCAAGCCCAGACGTGGCTATCAGGCTCCATCGACGATGCCCTGGCCAAGGCCAAGGCTCAAGGCAAACTTCTCCTCGTCGATTTTCATCAGGTGGGCGGCTGAGGGAGCTGTTTGCTGCTGGTTCAGCAGTATTACGAAAATCCAAAATTCAGCAAATTTTTAGAAGACAACTTCGTCCTTTACCGGGCGCCTCGGGGGGATAAAGTCGGGGAAGAAATCTTTAAGAAATTCAAGGTCGAGGGGACGCCGTTCCTCCTTTTCCTGGACAGGGACGGTAACGAGGTCGATTGGATCTACCGCTATAGCCCGCCTCCAGAAAAATTTCATGAGGGAGTCCTCAAAGTCCTGCAAGGAGTTGATACCTTCAAATCCCTCTCCGAACAGTATGCCAAAGAGCCTAAAAATGTCCCGGTGATCACCAAGCTGGCCAGGAAGTATGGCGACCGGTTCGACGAGGAAAAAGCTCTTGCCCTCTTCAAAGAGGTCATTGCTGTTGACCCTCAAGGGAAAATGGGAATGACGGAGTACGGCAAGGATCAAGTCTCCTGCACGGAATTTGCAGAGTTCTCTGTGAGCCAGGCAGCCCTCTATGCCAGGGGAGTCAAGAGAAATCCGGAACCTCTCAAGGTCTTCGTTCAAAAATATCCAGAGAGCAAGCTTTTGAAGACAGCCTACATGAATCTGGCCTCGTTTTATTACCTTTCCCCGGCCAAAGACGAAGCCTTCAAGTTTTTGGAAGACCTGGTGGCAAAATATCCTGAAAATCCCTGGTTCCGCTATTATTATGTCTTGAGAGCTATCCGCGAAAAGGAAAATATCGACCGCGGGCTGGAAATGGCTGAGCAGATTCAAGGCTTTGACTATGCGCGCACTGCCTACAACCGGGCTCAGCTCTATTCGCTCAAAGGAGACCAGTCCATGATCGATGCGGTCTACGGCAAGGAATTCATCGAGAACCAAGTGGCGAACTGGGGATATGCCTTGATGGATTACGCCAGGTTCTGGATGGAGAAGAAAATGAATATGGACAGCGCCGAAAAAATGATGGAGAAAGCGGTCAGGCTGAATCCTGACAACGCCTATTTTCGTCAGACCGGAGCTGAAATCTGCCTGGAGAACGGCAAACCTGAAAAAGCCCTGGAGATATTCGGCCCCGAGTTTGTCAAGACCAATCAAGACAATGCCATGAACCTGATAACCTATGCCCGTTTCTGGACTGGAAAGAAGCAGAACACGGACAGCGCGCTAAGCGCCTTGGAGGCCGCCCTTAAACTGAAGCCGGATGATGACTATATTGTGCAGTCTGCCGCTAGCGTTCTCATCCGTGGGGAAAAACCGGAAAGAGCACTTGAGCTCTTCGGGACTGAGTTTATCAAAAAGCACCAAGATGACGCTTATACCCTGTCCAGTTACGCCAGGTTTTGGGCAACTCACAAGAAGAATCTGGACAGCGCCCTTGAAATGGCCAAGAAGGCCGTTGAGATGAACAGCGTGTCCATCATCTGGGACGCCCTGGCCTTCGTCTATCTCAACATGGATAGGCTCGAAGAGGCCCTGAAGGCCCAGCAGAAGGCCCTTGAAATTGACGAAGGATACAATACAGCTCACTATCAAGCCCAGCTGAAGAAAATCAAGGATGAGATGGAGAAAAAGAAGGAGAAGAAATCGAAGTAAGCCCTTTTTAATTTCATTCTTGCCTCAAAAACAATTTTCTACTTTTTCTTAAATTCTGCGTGCTGAAAGCCCACTAATGCAACTCTCTATATAAATCAGATTGATGAAAGAGCAACAAGATTTTTCGGCAGAAATTGCTCATTCGTGGGATGAAGATGAGTCAGCCTTTTTAGTTTCCTTCTCTGGCCGGTCACCTGCTGAGCGGAGGTTAACAAATTTGTTCAGGACATCAAACCAGAAGGGGGGCGCCCAGGGAGACAGCGATTGTCGTAAATAAAATTCCAAAGATTTTTGCCAGCCATGATGGAAAGGTTCTAGGACCTCCACGGGGATCACCCGACATTTTTGTCCATCCAATCGGGAGCTGGAGCTTCTGGATTTGGTCCCGGACCTGATTAATCCTTGCTAAAAGGATTTTTTCTTCAGCTGAAGGAGGTTCTTCGCCGGGCTTCTCATCAGGCCTGGCTTTCTCGTACTCGTAGGCTTTCTCGATTCTTGTTAAAAGGTCATCGACCTCTGCTTCGTGCCTTGAAAAATCTTCTATAGCTTTAGCCATTAATTTTAATGAGTCGACTTTTAAGCTTGTCGCCTGGGTATAGGCATAATGGTCAAACAATGAGATCGAATAACATGCCATTAAACCGACAATGGCCAGTATGGTAATGAGCCTTATTGATGAAGAGAAAATTTTTTTGAGCATTTTTTGAATCGCTTCTGGATTTCGATAAAAATAGCTTTTCAGACATCGATCCCTCCCACTCTCAGAGATATTCTCACCTTAAGATATGGACGATGTGCTCGGATAGCTTCTCCAACTCTGGAAAGACTGCAAAGTGGTGGACACCGCAGAGGAGAAGGTCTCGCCAGACCTTGCCAACGGCTTGGGGGGAGATGATAATCTTTGCCAGTCGTTCGTTTTCTCCAGAACCGTAATAAGACTCGAGTGGCTCTAGGCCGGTGCCATGGATGGTGAAGACTCCTTGCTGGGCGATGATGCGGTTTGTGGTGCGGGGAGGCAAAAGGGCGATTGGCTTCTCGTTGGTTATAGTAACATCTTCTTCATCAACTTGATGGGGTTTACCTTTTTCGATGTTTTCAGGAAGCCACTCAGCAGTGAAGTCGCCTTCGGGAATGAAAGAACTTGCATCCCCGGCTGTCACACGGTTGAGGTCGTCTGCATCCAAAATCCAAATAACAGGTCCATCTGGAGTTCCGGAGGATTCCGGGAGCGAGGTTGCCTGACTGGAGGTAACCTCTGCGAATGATTTGTTGCGAACGATGTCATAAAGGGCAAAGTAGATGCCCACAAACAGGTTTTCTGTCCAGTCGAGCAGACGAGTCGGCAGGCCATAGTGCTGAGCGATGAAGTACCATTCCCATTCGCTCGAGGGCCGCTGGGAGAGGTGGCTCAATGCCTGAACCTGGAAGCGATAGAGCAGGTTTCTTTCATCCAGATTCAAATTCTCTGAACGGTAGAGGCGGGGAAGAAGGGTGTAGCTTGCCTTGTTGATGCCCCGGAAGTACAAGTCCGTATCCGCTTCGGATATTCCCCATATCTGAAGGATCTCATGAACATTGAGCAGGATTTCAGAGACGCTCGATGCTGTTCGCTCTAACATTTTAGCCCTCCTCGTTATTTGCAAAAAAAATTCAATTTCTAATATCTACTTCAATAATGGATTTCACAATTTTTTACAAGCTAAATGTTAAATAGAAAAGCATATTCTTCCGCAATCAAAAATCACACTAAGTATTTTTGGATAAAGATAGAACACTTGGTGGCAGGTGGACCACTCCCCTCAGCCCTATCTATTGCGACCTTAATCTCTTCGTTTTCTTCTTCTACCCTTGCCCAGGATTCCGCCGCTGAGGAAAAGGCCGGCGCCGAGGACAAAGCCGAAGTTATACCAGAAGCCGCTGTTATGAACCTCATAGAAACGGACACTCTTGCTGAAGATGGAAATGATGAATGTTATCGGTGAAATAAGACCGTGCCATAATCCCTTCCAAAATCCTGCGATTTTTCCTTCTTTATTCGGAGTCTTCTCCAGCTCATTTGGCCCTGCTGCGCAGCTTGAGAAAATAAGGATTAAAATGAGAAAAAACCCAAGGTAACAAGCAATTTTCATTCTGTCCTCCACGCGGAGTATAAGATGTTAGAATTAAATTGTCCACTGGTTCTTGGATTTTTTACTGTTTCAAAATCCAATAAGCGATGTCATTGATTACGGCTTCTGAGACATGCCCTGGACTGAGATACTCAGCCGGAGTAATCTTGCCTTCGCCCTCAGCGAAGAGATGGTTGAGCTTTTCGTAAAATTTGAATGTTACGTTTTTCCGGGAAGATAAGGCTTTCTTCCAGTTGTCAAAATCTACTGCGGTTACTTGGTAGTCTCTTCCCCCTTGAAGAATCAATATCTGCTGCTTGAGCTCCCTGGCAGCTTCGGCCGGATTATAGTTCCTCAGGTCGAGCCAGTAGGAAGCTGGCAAGCCCAACGGAAGAGTTTCGGAAGAAAATGACTTTGATAGATTCGGGTCTTTGACCCTTGCCATCTGCGCCTTTAACTCTTCGAGCTGGCTTTTCTCATCGTCAGAGATTTGGCCGTCGAGCGAGAATATGTAGTCGAACTGCTCTAAAGTGACATCTTCCAACGGCCTTGTAGTTCCAGCCATGATGATGAAGCCTGCAATTTTGGAATCCAGCTTTCCGATTCTCGGGATGAGCATGCCGCCGAGACTGTGGCCTAATAAGAATATTTTTTTGGGATTGATTTCTGGAAAGTTTCGTAAGAAAGAGACTGCAGCCAGCGCGTCTTCGATCACCTCTTCTTTAACCGTGACGCTGTCTTTCATGGCTAAAAGCTTCTGGCGGTGAACCACGGTTCTTTTATCGAAGCGAAGAACAGCCACCCCGCAAGAAGCCAGCCCCCAGGCGAGGTCGCGGAAAGGCTTGTTGGGCCCTATGGTTTCATCGCGGTCCTGAGGTCCGGAGCCATGGATAAGCACAACAGCCGGAAAGGAGCCATTGCCCTTTGGCAGAGCTAATGTCCCGGGCAGTGCCCATTCTGTGCTTCCAACAGTAACTTCTTTCTCCCCGAAAGAATCGAGGTTGATATAAGAGGGAGCTTTGTATTCGGTTGCCTGCCGCTTGCTCGGCAGGAAAAAGAGACCGCTGACCTGTCTATCCTTGTTGAAAGCAATCCGGATATCGAGCATCGCCTTTTCAAATTCACAGCTGACAGTAGCCACATCGTAATCTCGGACTTTTTCTGTTCTGATATCGACCTGTTTTTTAAAAGCTCCGACCTGCCCTATGAGGGATTTCCAGGTATCTTGGAGCTTATCCTGGGGTAAAGCATTTTTCATCGTGCTGTCGAAGGAAATGAACAAGCCTGAAAAATCCTCATTCTTCAGAAGCTCCACGGCTTGTTTGGCAAGAGTGACTATTTCATTGGCCTCAGCCTTCTCCTTTTGATTGGAAAAGACGAATGTCACAAACCAGAAAATGACCAGGATGACCGGTAACAAGAGGAATATATATTTCTTCACGGTCTTTACCTCCGGCTTAGAGTTCAGGAGCTTTTATCCTTTCTTCCTTCTGCAGCCTTTTGTAGAGCAGAAGAGGATAGATGAAGCCCGAAAATAAGAATAAAGGAACCAGAGTCACCAGAAAGGAAAGTGCCAGATTGATTTTTAAGAGCGAGAAAATTGTGACCAGTATTCCTCCTATGACAAAAGCCCAGCCAGAAAGGATATGGGTTTTTCTCCAGACGATCTCTGAAGCTAGCGTCCACGGCACACGTATGCCAAAAAAGAAGTTTCTGGGAAGCTTGGGGAGATAGTTGCCGATGAGGATAAATAAAAGCCCAAACCCTACTCCGAGGGCGTTTTTTGGCAGCTTCCCTTCTTTGGCTGAGAGGAGGATTAATAGATAAAAAAACAGGAAGAAGAGCAGAATAAAATCCCTGAAAAGCAGGAAAAGGTTGTATTTCTTCTGGATTTTCTTCCAGAAGGGGTCGATGAAAGGGATAAAGGTCAAGATGAGATAAAGCACCAAAGCCAGACCGAGGTAGGCGAGGATGATGAGCAATTTAGATGAATATCTATCGGCGAGGCCATCCTTGTTGAAATGAGAAGGGACATTTTCTGGCAGGGTGGGATAGAAACAGATGGTTAAAATTCCATAGATGGCGATGATGACAAAGGGGAATATTTCACGCTTGAGATTCCATTTCATGGGCTTACCCCTTTTTGATGAGTTTCATCATATACTTTATGGCCATTTCAAAGATGCTCATATTCAAGGAATAGCGGATAAACTGGCCTTCTCTTTCCCCATCGACGAGATTGGCTCTTTTGAGAATGTCGAGATGGTGGGAGAGAGTGGGCTGGGATATTTTTATAACTTCCAGGATTTCAGAAGGAGTCTTATCGCCGTTCCTCAACAGGTCGAGAATCTGCCGCCTCGTCGGGTCGGAAAGCGCTTTGAAAAAATGATTTAATTCTTTCATATATTTACATATTTACATATATTTAAAATTCTCTTGTTTGTCAAGAGCCATTTTTTGGGATAGTGCAATTTTTTTCCGTGATGAAAAGTTCATTATGGATCAGGCTGGGCAATCTCTCATATTATGAAATCGCCACCTCGCTCCGTTCCTGGCAACGACTCTCTCGAATTTATGCGCCCATTGGGCTCATATAGAAAGTTTAAAAGTGCTTTGTGCACCTGTATCAGCAAAAAAATCTATTTTTTTTCACATTTAACAAAAGGGATGCCGTAGGGGCCGTCGGGAAGGAAGGCGATTTGAGGCTCTCTGCCCGAGCGGCTGCGAAAAGCATTTACCGCCCAGTCCAGGGATTTTTCCACAAGCTCCTTGAGGCTCTTTGTGCCCGGAACAATCTTCCTTGCATCTGTTCCAGGAATCCAGCTAAAGAACCCTTCAGGAATTTCCCGGGAGCAGTAGATGAGGTTCTCGGGCGGAATTTTGCCGAAAAGCCGCGCCCACATCTGGGCCTCCCACTGCTCAGGGACAAAAGTCCATTTTGGGTCGAGAATTGCCTTCATGAATTTTCCTGCGCCCATTTCTGCTAAGAGCTTTATCATTCTCTTGTAGTTGGAGCCTCCGACAGGGTCAGAGTCGCTGTGAAAGGCCGCCAGAAGGCAGATGCCGTTCTTCTTGACAAGCGGCAGGCAGGTCAGTGCGCCCTTGGCAGCCTGGTAATGGTTGACGCCGACAAAGCCAGTATGGCCGACGACGATGTCATATTCTTTATCGACTTGGATTGCCGCATAGCTGCGCAGCTTCTCGACAGCTGCCAGATGCGCGGATTCGAGCTGTCCGGCAAAGACTCCGGTCAATCTGTAGCTTGAGTCGAGGGTGACGTTGACAATAAAGTCGCATCCAGCCATTTTTGCTACTCTCAGCGCTTCCTCATGAACTGGATTTTTTTCCAGGACCAGGTCTGCTGCATAAGGTGAGGCGAGGACAGGGCCGCCGTGAAGGACATAGGTTGAGCTCTCGGAAAGAAGTCCAGGGCATATGGATTTTCGGCCGCCCGAAGCGCCGGCCATGAAGTGGCTTTCGACAAGGCCGGTGAGAATCTTCAAATCGCACTCCAGATAATGGCGATTAAGGAGGATTTCACCGCCAAGCTCAGTCCTGCCGATAGAAGCGAGGTCATGCAAATTTCTTGAATCATGATTGATGACCTGCAGCTTGAGGCTGAAGATTCTTGGGTCAAGCATCTTCCTCAGCTCTTCATTGCTCATCGACCTGTGCGTTCCTGTGGCCACAAGAAGACGAATCCGGGAAGAGCAAAGCCCGGCTTTTATCATCTCATCGATTAGAGGAAAGAGGATTCCGGATTTCCCTGAGTAGGGGACAGGCCGGGTGCTGTCTGAAATAACCACAACAGCCTTGGTCTCAGGCTTTTCCTTGAGTTTCTGGCGCACCAAGTTTTGCAATGGAGGGCGGTCAATCGGATTTTTGAGAGCCTCCTGGATTTTTTCTTGAGCATTGGAAAGGGGAAGGGCTTTTCCCATGGGAAAAACGTCGGTAAGGTCAGGCAATTTTAGGGGAAAGCTGACTCGGCCTAAATTCAGTACCGCTTCCTTCATTTTATTTTTCTTTCTGTTTTATATTTCTGCCTTCCTTTTCAATTTTGTTCAAAATCTCGGCTCAATAATATATCATAAATAAAATTGAAAGAGCACAAGGCTCAGGCAGAGTGGTTCGAAAGCACGCAGCTTTTGCCCCAGCGAGGCAAAAGCTGCTCGGTTCCAGGCTTCGCTCTCCTCTCTCTTCGAGAGAGGAACCATGCCCGCTCAGCCTTTCACGCGGCTTTCTCACCACTCTGCCTTCGCCAAGTAATATAAAACAGCATGTCTTCGAGACACCTAGCATGATCCGTAACGAGGCTTTTCACCACGGAAAAGAGATGATTCCTAAATAAAGGAAGAGAGTTGCGATTTTTCTTGAAGGCGGCTATAAAGAAAACTAAGGATGAGCACAAAGTTCGGCCTGATTGGAACCATAACACATGATTTTATCACATACGACTCAGGCCAATCTTTCAAGGGCCTGGGAGGAGTGCTCTACCAGGCTGCGGTGCTCTGCGGTTTAAGAAAAGAAGTCTTCCTCTACACCAACCTTGGAGAGGAGCTCGTCCTGGAGGTGGAAAAAATTACAAGAGATTGGAAGACACTGCACAAAGAAGGAATTCGCAATGTTCCTGGCCCTGGAAACCTGGTTTATCTCCATTATCCAGCCAAAGGAGAAAGGATTGAGGTCTTAAGGTCTGTTGTTCCTGCGCTTGACCCAAGCTCGGTGATTGAAGACATCGCTCAGCTTGGAATGCTGATTATGATTGTCAATTCCGGCTTTGACCTTAAACTTTCAAACTGGCGAAAAGTCGTTCAGGCTTCTTCCTGCCCGATCTGGCTCGATATTCATTCCCTCCTTCTTTCACGCGAACTTAACGTCCAGCGGAAATATCTCCCTTTGGCCGAGAGGGAAGGTTGGATTAAAGATGTTAGTTTTGTCCAGGCAAACGACAAAGAGGTGGCGACGATGCTCGGCCAGCCGGATAAGATACCTTCTGAAGCAGATATTTTTCGCTTTGCCAGGATGGCATTCAAGTCAGGCGCAAAGGCAGTGTTTGTCACTCTGGGAAAGGAGGGAGTCTTAGTCCTAACGTCAGAAAATTCAAAAAAAATTTCTGCCCCAAGTGCAGAGAAGGTTGTTGATACCACAGGCTGCGGCGATGTCTTTTGTGCAGCTGCGGCAGCGAAGCTCGCCGAGGGCGAAGACCCCTTTGCTTCAGCATCGTTCGGGCTTGAGCTAGCCACAAAGGCTGTTTCCGTCAAAGGGATTGAAGAGACTTATCTATTGGCCTGCAGCTTCGGGAGATGAAAGAAAAGCGCAGAGTTGGTTGTGATAAAAGAAAAAATAGGCTGGCCGAGTTTTCATGAAAAAAGTTCATATCTTGCGTTACTCTTAGAAGCATCGGCAAATATGTGGTATGAAGAGGATCAAGCTGGGTGTCGAGAAGACCGCATGGAAGGCTGAGCGGGCATGGTTCCTCGACCGAAGGGAGAGGAGAGCGAAGCCT
>CAZJXZ010000082.1:0-11623 GCA_964549955.1 uncultured Eubacteriales bacterium | reverse complement strand
TTACACCTTCCCCTTCCACCTGACAGTCGGCACTCTTGTCCAGGCAATGAGCGGCGTTCCTGTCACCGAGACCTGGTCGATTCTCGGGACATACTGGTATCCTTTCAACAGAGGCTATATCAGAGAAGGCACGTCGGGCGAAACGCTGAAAAAGATGCGGGCGCCTTTCCTGTGGTTCATGAACGCTTATGCCGAATACAATTTGAGACTTGGGGATAAATACACGCTCAATCTCAACGTCAATGTCGACAATGTTTTTAATGTCAAAACAGCCCAGAGAATTTACCCCTATCGTTGCCTGTACGGGTTGAGTGTCGATGAGGACACAATTCTTTCCACAAACTGGGATGTAACTGGTGGACAGTGGAATTTCACCGAGCATCCGGCGTGGCAATGGAAAGATAGTTTCTACGGCCCAATATCGGTCAGGTTAGGAGCCAAGATCACCTTCTAAGCCCAAGCGGTTAAGCTGAAGCTCAAAACCCGCCTCCCTTCGGGGAGGCGGGTTTTTTTTTGCCCGTAAATTACCGATAGAGATTGTCTTAGCGAGCGAAGCGCGGCCATCTCAATAAATTATAAAGAGATTACCAGGCGCCCTTTGGAAGGTCGTAATGACATGATAATGATGATTTTCTCGCTTCTATCGACAATTTTTGGCTCGGCCTAGGGTTTGACGATCGGTTACGCCTCAATTGACTCCTGAGTGTCATTAAGGTAAATTTTAAGCTCATGGCCAGGAAAAAAAGAAAGAAGAAAAGAAGAAAGGCTCAGCAAGGCGTTATCCAGCCATCGGCGCCTCCCAAAGAAAAGCCTCAACAGCCAACGCCAAAAAAGAGAAAACCATATCTTTCATCTATTCTCGTTTTTGTTCTCTTAATAATCGCCTCGCTTTTGCTCGGCCGCTTCTTTCTCCTTCCAGTCAAAGTCAGGAAAGACAGCAGCTTGAATGTCTTGCTCATTACCTTAGATACGACTAGGGCAGACAGGCTCGGCTGCTATGGATACCAAAAGGCGAAAACTCCTCGCCTGGATTCATTAGCTTCAAAAGGCGTCCGCTTTCTGAATGTTTACTGCCAGGTCCCTCTGACTACTCCTTCACACTGCTCGATTTTAACCGGGACTTATCCCATCTACCACCAGGTTCACAACAATGGAGCCTATGCTCTTCGTCCAGAAATCACCACTCTGACCGAAATCTTGAAGGCAAAAGGCTTCGAAACAGCGGCTTTTGTCGGTTCCTTCACAGTTGATTCCAGGTTCGGGCTCGACCAGGGATTTGATGTCTACGATGACAAGTTCGCCGAAGGCCAAGCCTTTAAAGCTCTGAACTCAGAAAGAAAGGCAGACAAGGTTTTCGAGGCTTTTTCAGGCTGGTTTGATAAAAACCACTCCGGACAATTTTTCTGCTGGGTTCATTTTTATGACCCCCATCTTCCCTATGACCCTCCTTCGCCCTACAAAGAAGAATTTGCCGATAATCCCTATGATGGAGAAATCGCCTATATGGATGCCTATGTCGGGAAAGTGGTAGAGAAACTCCAAGAGAAAAAAGTTCTCGATAGCACTTTGATTATCCTGGCCGGAGACCACGGCGAGGCTTTCGGCGAGAAAGTGGAGACCGGCCATGGAATTTTTCTCTATGAGGGGACGATGAAAGTCCCTTTGATCTTCTATGCTGAGAATCGCCTTCCCCAGGGCATGATTGTCAAGCCGAGGGTGAGGCTCATCGACCTCATGCCAACTGTCCTGGATATGCTCGATATCGCGGCAAATAAAGACATTCAGGGCTTGAGCCTTTTGCCTTATATTGCGGGAAAGAAAAAAGAGGACCTCGGCTCGTACATCGAAACGTATTTTCCGAGGGAGAATTACGGCTGGTCGGAGCTTGTCGGTTTTATCGGGGGCGAGTGCAAATATATCAGGGCGCCCAAGGAAGAATTGTATAACCTGAAAAAAGACCCAGAGGAAACGAGAAATGTCATCGCTGAAGAGAAAAAAATAAGCCAAGAGATGAGGGCGAAGCTTGATGAGATTATCGCCAGAAATTCCTCCCAAGCCCAGCCAGCAAAGAGGGAGATGACAGCCGAAGAGAGAGAAAGGCTGAGATCCTTAGGCTATATCAGTTATTCGGATAGTCTTCCCAGCGGACCTCTGCCCGACCCTAAAGATAGAATCGAAGAGCTGCAAATGATTCAACAGGCGGAGACATTCGACCTTGAGGGAAATTTTGCAGAGGCAGCTAAGATTTATGAAAAAATTCTTTCTTTAAGGCCGCAAGCGCCAGTGAGCTATATCAATTTAGCCCTTATGCAGGCCAAAATGAGCAAGTTTGAGGACGCGATCAGCACTCTTCAGCAGGGAGTGGAAAAAATCCCAAAATCCGAGATTCTCCTTACTCGGCTGGGACACACTTACATGGTTATAGGAAGATTGAAAAAAGCCTTGGAGACGATGCAGGCAGTTTTGGAGGTCAACCCCAGCTCATTTGATGCTCTTCTCGCCTCAGCCTGGATTCTCAATTTCATGGGTCAGAAGGATGAAGCCCGGGGCTATTTCGAAAAAGCTCTGGCCATCGAGCCTGAAAATAAGTTTTTGCGAAAGAACTACGCCATGAACCTGGCCACATCAGGGAAAATTAAAGAGGCTATCGATGTTTTCAAAATCCTAGTCAGTGATTATCCCGATGATTATGAAATCTGGCAAGATTTGGGAATCGCCTACGGCTATGCCGGGAAAATAAGCGATTCCATCGACAGCCTGAAAAAGGCGGTGAGCCTCCATCCCACACCTCTTGGCTACTATAACCTGGCGGTTGCCTTCAAAATGGTCGGAAAGATTCAAGAAGCGGTTAATTATCTGAAGCTTTATCTCGAGAACGCCGAGGGTGAGGACGAATCACGCCTTAATTCAGCGCGGCAGGAGCTCATTAATTTAGAGAAATTCTTAAGGCAGAAATAAATTCCTTCCTGGCCTCATTTTTTTATCTTTTCCAGATAGTCAAGAATATTTTTTACCTGGACGGCGAGCTCTGATTCCGGCTCGAGCTCGATGAATTTCTTGAGACACTCCTTGGCCTTTTCATAGTCGGCCTTGTTGAGGTACACCAGCCCCAGCTTGTAGTAGGGGGGCGGCCAGTCGGGCTTGATTTGAGTGGCAATGGTGAAATACTGGATGGCTTCATCCAGCTTCTGGCTGGAAAAATAGATTTCGCCGACATTATAGGCCAGAGCTTCGTTTTCGGGAAAGGTGTCGATGGATTGTTTGAAGAAGGATTGGGCTGTCTCAAAGTCTCCCTTATTGATGTAGCAGTTGCCGATTGCGGCCAGCGCCTTGGCGGTAATCTCCTTGCCCATTTTTTCGTCCTTCTTGGCCTCTTCAATGGCTTTGTTATAGGATTCGATAGCCTTATCCAAATCCCCTTTCTCTCTATAGCAGTCGCCGATGAGAATATGGATTTGATAAGCTTGGGGATTCTTTTCAAGGAATTGCTGAAGAAGAGTCAGAGACTCATCATAGTTTTTTTCGTTAAAGAGCTGAGTGGCCCTATCGATGATAGCCAGCGATTCTGTGTCTTTGATTTTAGTGGCTTCCAAAGACTCCAACTTCTTCATGACCAAAACCACTTTGGGATTTATGTCGAGCTGACTCACCGTCACATCCCTGGAGAGAGGCTGATAATCCTGGGCTGTTGCTGTGATTCGCCAGTTTCCTGAACCCAGGCCTAAAAAACCCCATTCCCCCTTTTTATTGGTGGTCGTTTCCCTTTGGACAGACTGGTCTTGGAAGAATTGAATAACAATTTTGGCAGAGGAGATGGGATTTCTGGCTTCATCAATGACTATTCCGCCGAGCCTGGCTTTTCCTCTTCCGGCTTGGGCATGCCCTTGATGAAAGAAGAGAAGAAGAGAAAAGGCCAAAGCCACATAGGTCCATAATCTTTTTATCCTCATCCTGACCTCCAATCTGTTATGGAATAACCGTAAATTTGATTTTTCTCGTCGCACGGCTTTCGTCGGTCATGTTTTTTAAGACGGCTTCCAATTGATAAGCTCCTGAGGCAAGAGGGAGCTGGATTTCAATGAGATAATCTTTGTCGGCCAGATCCTTGAGCTCTTCTTTACTCAAAGAGATGGGATAGGTTGTTTTTTCTTCCCAGACTTTTTTTTCCTTGGAATCAAATACGGCAAGAGTGGCTTCTAAGGTTGTTTGTAACTTATCCCCTTTGGCAGAGAGCCAGATGTTTCTGTAGGGGACTTTGATCTGGCAGAAGTGCTTCTCTTCAGCAGTTTTCTGGATTTGGAGGTCGAAGTCGAAGAAGACTCTCTCTTTTTTTGTTTCGGCTCTAGGCCTTAATGCTATCTGCGTGACGTTGATTTGGGCGATGAGCTGAGCGCTCTGAGGCTCTAACTGGTAATTCCCGTTCCAGCCGTTATCGATGAAAACGAGGCGATAAAAACCATAATACCAGATTTCCGTCGGCTTGCCGTAAAAGTCAATGCCGCGTGGGTAAGCTTCCCTTTGATCGGGCGGCCCAAAAAGAACATAGATTCTTCCCCGGTCTTGAACCCAGCCAGAGCTTCCTCCGAAGAGATGTTTGGCCTCTTCGATGCGTTTGAAAAATTCGTCCTTGTACTCATTCTTTTCTGTTTCAGGATTGGGGTCTCTCTTCTTCCAGAATTCCTCGATGAAGGCTTTCCGCTCCGAGGGAGGAAGATTAAGAAAGGCTTTCCGTTCTTCTCTGGTGATGATATAGCGGACATAGGAAAGAAACTCTTTTTCTTCCGCGTTTAGATTTTTTTCCAGTCGAGCTGAGAAACAGGCATAAAGCAGCGTGAAGGATAGCAACAGGAGTCCTAATCCTTTTCTCATTTTTTTGCCTTCAGGGTGTCAACGATTTTTTTGATTCTTTCCTGGTTGGGGTTTATCTCCAGCGACTTTTGGTAGGCGATGAGCGCCTCTTCGATATCGCCCAGCCTGTAATAGCAGTCACCTATGGAATTGAGGATGTAGAGATTTGCCCCGTAATAGGCCAGATACTCTTTATAATAGGCGATGGCCTCAGCGAGCTCTCCCAGGGCTTGTGAGGCTTGACCGATGACGGATAAAAATTCATACTTCTCCTCCTCGTTTTTGAGGAAAGGAGAAGCGACTTCTTTCACCATCTGGTAGTTCTTGTCGAGAAAGAGGATACGGCAGAAATCAAGGGCGAATTTTTTCGAATTCGGAGCTTTATGATAGGCGTCGCCGAGAAGACGCCGTGCCTTGGCTAAGTCTTTTTTATTAAAAAGTTGGTTTCCCAGGATGTTGTCATACATCGGGTCTTCTGAGGAAGGCTGAGGGATGGAAAGAACCCAAGGCCTGGGAAGATTAGGCAGGTGGGAGATGAAAAAATCGGACTGCTCGAAAAGGATTTCCTTCGCTTCCCCATCGAGCAGGGCAACTTTTATTTTATAATAGGCAGCCATTAGGTCGGCTATAGAAAATTCCTCAAAGAAATTTTCCCGGTCTGGGTAATCTTTTATGTTTTTGACCAGGCTTTTAACTTTATTTTCGTCTTTGAGAATCGAGTATTCCAGCCTGCCTCTTTCTCGAAGCTCGTCCGGCAAACCGTGAATTTGGAAATAGAGATAGAGCTTCTCTGTTTTCGCAAAGTCATTTCTCGGCGAGGGCACAAGCTGGATGTCTCCAATAAGGAAAGGCTTGTTTTTTCCTGCGAATTCTGAGTTCCTGACAATTCTATTGGCCAGGAGGAGAGGGCTGATCTGGAGGGAGGAAGGAGGCAGAATAGAGAGGTCTTTCTCTATGGAAGTGAATTCCTTAGAGACCGTGTTTTTTATGAGGACATTGAACTTATAATTTCCCTCGATAAGAGGGAACATATCCTGGAAGCTGAAGAGCTTGGCTCTTATATTATTTAATTGTTCCTGATTAAATTTGAAGGGAATTGTTCTTTGATACTGGTAAACTGTGTTTCCCCCGAGGTCGGCAATCTTGCCGCTAACCTCGAGGTTGGAGCGGAATGTGTTGCCGACTTTCTCGAAGGTGAGTTTCGCTGGCTCGATAAGATAGTGGACAAAGGACATACCTGACCTATCACGGATTATTCTCACCTCAGAATCATTGTCGATATAGTTGGCCGTGTATTCTACCTCGACGAAGTCTTTGTACTTGAGAAGCTTTTCTGCGTAGGTATCTTTTACCTTCTGGTACGGAGCCGAGGGGATTTTATTGCCGACCAAGATTTCAGAGGCAATCGAAGGCTGGGGCGTTAGGGCAGTCTCCCCAGGAATTAGGGAAAGGGAAACTTGGGCGACCGTAGGCTCGATAGTCATGAGCTCTTGATAGGCAGAGAGGTAATCAGTCGCGTCACCCTTATAATTAACAATGAGGCTCTGAGGCTGGTCTTTGATCGGGCTGTAGAGTTCGTATTCGCCGATGCCCGTTCTTTTGAAGAAGACGACACTGAAAGAATTGGGAAGACCGTATTCCGCCTTGCCGGTATAGTACCAGATGACGGTCGGGTAGATTTCAGAGAGATTTTCGAACCTGTCGATAGTGTTGGGCTCGCCCAAGATGATGTAAATCCTGCCCATATCGCTTCGCCAGCCTGCGCCGGGCGATTCTTTTCCAAAGTACTGGTTGGCGAAGTTGATGCGGCGGTAGTGTTCCTTCATGAATTCGTTCTCCTCTGTACTCGGGTCTGGATCGCGTATTTTCCAGAAGGCTTGGATGAAGACCTCTCTTTCTTTATCTGTTTCCAGTTGCAGGAAGACATCTTTCTCTTTAGGGGTGATGATGTAGACGACTTCCTCCTGGAGCCATTTCCTGTACTTAGGCTCCAGGTCTTTAGCTGATTTTTTTTTCTGAGCTTGGGCGAGGAGGGCAAAGGCTAAAAAGAGGAAAGAGAATAGAATAAATGTTGATAAGCGTTTTCTTTTCACTATTTCATTATAGAAGAAGCACTCTTCTTCTTCAAGAAGCTTCGTTTCTTGTCGAAGCCGAATGCCCTATTTCCCTAGGGCCTTGAGAACAGCCTTTTTGAGCTCGGGATTGAGCTTGACGCCGCTGGCTTCGGCCTTTTCGATAAACTTGAGGGCCGCTTCATAATTTCTGGACATATAATACAGGTTGATCAGGTTGTTGTAGGCACTGGAATGTTTAGGGTCGATGTTTATCGCTTCCAGATACTGGTCATGAGCTTCTTGGAGTCTCTTCAATTTAAACAATATATTCCCGTGAATGTAATAATATTCAGCCGGGGTTGTAAGGACAGGAGGTATGGGCTCATTGAGGCGCAAATTTATGGCCGAAATATCATTTTTTATCCTGTCAATCGACATTTGTATCTTTTGTTTATCTTCTTGGCTGACAACCCGGCTTAACTCATTCTGAAGGTTCATCACATCGTTTTCCAGCTTGAATTTCTCGTCTCGAAGAGCCTCGAGCCGCTCCTGGTGGGTGAAGGTGTAAAATTGGCCGATAAATTCATAATTACTTTTAGCCTTTTCAATATCGGCTATAGCCTGTTCAAAGTCGCCTTTCTTGTAATCAATCTGAGAAAGGAAAAAAAGCGCATCAGCATGTTCGGGCATGATCTCCAGGCAGTTCCGCAGCTCCACTTCAGCTTTCTCGTATTTTTCCTTGATGAAAAGCCCTTTGCCTTTCTGGAATTTAGCATCGGCCCTTTTAAACTTATCGACGAGCTTTCTCTCCGCCATATTGAAGCCTCTCTGTCCGAAGCTCCAGACTGCCGCCAGAAGGATGAAAGAGAAAGCGAAGGTCAGAAGAAGCAGCATTCTGTTTTTCATGATTTTAATCCCTCCATAATTACTCCACGGGTTTATATTTTTTATAATATAATTTTCAAGCCGTTATTTCAAATGGATGTATTATACGGTCTTCTCAACGCCCAGCCTGGTCCGCTTTATACCAAAGATTTGCGCAGGCTTCCTCTTATAGAATATGAGCCTTTCTACCGCGTTATCTCTTAATCGCTTATTTCGATTGACATCTCCTTTTGTCATGATTTAAAATTTTAAAATAGGTTGACAGCAAAATTACGTGGAAAAGCTCGATCATCGCAGCTTGCTCAATAATCAATGCTTATTTGGCTTGTTGCAAAAACCTCAATTGCAGGTTTCTTGTCTAGACGGGAGTTTGAAATGAGAAGATTGATGGTGAAAAGTTGCTTGAGCTTAATGTCCGTAGCCCTCTGCCTGAGCTTGAGCACACTCCTTTTGGCTGAGGAGAAATTCGAAGCCAGACTCCTTACCGAACTAGAAACAGGTGGAGAGCTGGCGATGAAGTTCGAGATTTTGATCGAGAGCTACACCAGTGCCGAGGAAGTCTCGCAGCTTAAGGAGGCTTTCTCTAAAGGAGGCTATGAATCATTCATGAGCGCCTTCCGCGGGATGAATAAGGGCATTTTAAGCCCAGTTAGCGGCCGCGGTGTGAAAATCATCATCCATGCCGCGCACAACCTGCCAACGGAAAAAGGAAGGAAAATTTTGCTCTTTACTCCAAATCAAAGCTGGGATGCAGACACCGCCCGGATCATAGATTGGAGATTTCCCTTTATGCTCATTGAGCTCGACATTAGCCATAAAGGGAAGGGAAGGGGAAAAATCTATGAACAAGTGAGCATCACCTTGACCCGTGAAGGAACTGTAGGAATGGATTTATATAACTCCCCTCCCTTGGCTCTCTGGGGGGTTAGAGCGCTGGCCGAGAGGAAACCGGATGTTAGAAAAGAGGATACGGGCAAATTCCGGGGCATCGGGCTCAGCTTGAAGCTCTCAGGCGGAGGGAGTTTCTTTGACTGCGGAGATTTGGAGCGTGGAAGCCAAGGTGAATTCGAAGCTCGGGCCGAAGACATTGCCGCTCAAGGCTTCACCATCGATGAAAAGCGAGCCGAGTCTCTCAACTCTGGGTTAGAGATTGCGGCCGACCTCACTTTTATGGTCATGTCTCGAGTCGGCGTCAGCCTCGGGGTCGGTGCTGGGAAGGCAGATGTCGAGAATCTTCTTGTTTTCTATGAAAGTCCCGGTGTTCTTTCTAATCTTAATAGCCAACCCAATTTACATACGCTTCATGTCAGACTTGGGATTTCATACTGGCCGCTGCTGGGTAGGCTGGTTTCATTTTATGTCCAGGGAGGGGTCGGGCTTTATCTGGCAGATTATAAACTCAACTTGACCCTTTCTATGAGGAACGAAGGTGAGGGCTTCACTCAGAGCGCCAAAGGAAAGGGATTCGGCGTTCACGGCGGAGGGGGATTTGAATTAGCTCTGAATCCCAAGGTGTCATTATTCGTCGAAGCCCAGGGATGCTATGCCCGCCTCAACGGGTTCGAAGGCTCGGAAGTGCAAGAGCTATATCAAAGACAAGAGCTATATCCTGGCACCCAGGGTTATAAAATAAACGGAGCGCTTTATTACTTCGAAAACGAACCCCAGCCGAGGCTGGCCATACTCGAAGGCGAGCAGGCCGGAGCTCGCCAAGCCGTGCTTGATTTGAGGAATCTTAGCATAAGGGCCGGTTTGAGGTTCAAATTCTGAATGAGCGGCATATTTGGAGATGATGATTTCTGGAGCGACACTTTCTGACTTCTCAAAGTCAGGCTGATACCGACATTTTAAAGAAAGGAGCAGGGAATGAAAAAGCCCACGATGAAAATTCGCCTAGTCCTTATGGTCGCAGCCGCCTGCCTGGTTCTAAGCACCGTCATCTGGTGCGAGGAAAAATTTGAAGCCAGGCTCCTCGAGCAATCCGGACCGAAGGCAGGAATGGCGACGAAATTCGAGATTTCGATCGAGAGCTACACCAGCAACGAAGAAATCTTGCAGCTAGAGGAAGTCTTCTCCAGAGAAGGCTATGAAGCATTCATGAGAGTCTTTCGTACAATGAATAAGGGTACTTTTAAGCCTGTCGGCGGCCGCGGTGTGAAAATCGTCATCCATGTCGCGCACAGCATCCCGACAAAAAAAGGAAGGAAAATCTTGCTCTTTACGCCAAGGCAAAGCTGGGACGCGGATGCCGTGCAGAGAGTAGATGCCAGATTTCCATTCATGGTCATTGAGCTCGACATCAACGACAAAGGAGAGGGAAAAGGAAGAATCTACGAACAAGCAGACATCGAGCTGACTCAAGAAGGAATGGCCATGAAATCATATTTCTCGCCTCCCCGGGCCCTCTGGGGAGTTAAAGCGCTGAAAAAATAAGCCTTCTTCTCAGGCTGGATGTCGTACTTTCTCCTTCTTTTTTAGCTTTTTTATCAGACCTTCACCGACCATATCTTTGTTCATATTGTTCTATTTCATTTGATGAGAATGAATACAAATTTGGTACGAATCTTTAAGGATTTGAAGATTTTTATTTAGGCAGCCAGCTCGGCCAAAACAGCGGTCAGGAATTTCCAGAATTTTTCTACAGAGGCTATATGCACTCTTTCCTCAGGCGAATGCGGGTGTTCGATGGTCGGGCCAAAGGAAATCATATCCATCCCAGGAAATTTTTCTCCCAGGATTCCGCATTCCAAACCGGCATGGACAGCCCCAACTTCTGCCTCCTTTTGAAAAGTCCTTTTGTAGACATCTTTTAGAGTTTTGAGAAGAGGGGATTGGAGGTTGGGCGTCCAGCCTGGATAGCCCATTGGCTGAGTGACTTTTGCTCCACCGAGTTCGCAAAGGGCAGCGATGGCGTTCTTGATGGCTTCCAAAGAAGAGGCGACTGAACTCCGGCTGCTGCAGATGACCTGGGCCTGGTCTTGAAGGGTGCGGATGATGGCCAGATTTGTGGATGTTTCCACAAGCTCTTCTATTTCAGGATGCATGGCGATAACCCCATGAGGCAGGCTAAAGAGGAAGTTGATGAGATTTGCCTGAGATTCTGAGGCCAAGGGAGCTTGTCTTTCTCCATCAGACTTTTCAAAAGAAAATTTGGCTTCCTTTTCCACGGCTTTGTATTCGAACTGTACTTTCTCAAAAGCTTTCTGCAAAAAAAGAGAAAGCTCTTGCTTTTGGCCGCTCTCCAAGAATAAATCAACCCATGCTTCCCTGGGGATGGCGTTTCGCTTGTTTCCCCCTTCCATTCGAACCAATTCAAAGGAAAATTTCTTCGAAGCCTGCCAGAGCATGCGCGCCAGCAATTTTATGGCATTTGCCCGTCCCTGGTTGATATCAAGCCCTGAATGTCCGCCCCTCAGGCCATGGATTCTAAGCCTGTAAAGCTCTTGGCTGCTTCGCTTTTTCCTCTTCAAGGGAAAGGCAATTTCCGAGTCGGCTCCGCCAGAGCAGCCGATGGTGAAAGCTCCCTCTTCTTCGCTGTCGAGGTTGAGAAGCTTTTTTCCTTTGAGAAAGCCGGATTCTATCTTGTTCGCGCCCGTGAGCCCTGTTTCCTCGTCCACAGTGAACAGAAATTCAAGAGGTCCGTGGACAAGGCTCTTATCTTCCATGACTGCCAAAGAAGCGGCCAGGCCAATGCCATTGTCAGAGCCAAGGGTTGTCCCTTTAGCCTGAATCCATTCGCCTTTGATTTCAGCTTTTATGGCGTCACGGCTGAAATCATGGACAACATCGGAATTTTTTTCACAGACCATATCCATATGTCCCTGGAGAATGACAGT
>CAZJXZ010000081.1:0-11640 GCA_964549955.1 uncultured Eubacteriales bacterium | reverse complement strand
AATATCCAGTTGACCTTTCCCATTTCAGCATCATGGGCACGGCTGTCGGAGCCTACGGCGTTGAAGCCGACAGCGACAAAGCCACTTTTCCAAAAGTCAGCATCGAGACTGCGGTCGGACATGACAAGGGGATCAAGCTAAAAGTTCCGTTCATCATCTCTGGCATGGGTTCGACAAACGTGGCCAAGCAGAATTGGGAAGGGCTGGCCAAAGGAGCGGCCATAGCCGGAACGATTCTCACCATCGGCGAGAATGTCTGCGGAATGGACGACGAATCTGAGATCAAGAACGGAAAGATCGTCCGCTCTCCGGATATGGAATCCAGGGTCAAGTTTTTCAAAGAATTCCAAGAAGACCGTTATGGCACAGTTGCTATCCAAGCCAATGTCGAGGATACAAGGCTTGGCGTCCATGAGTATGTCATCCAGAAACTGAGAGTTGAAGCAGTTGAGCTGAAATGGGGACAGGGAGCCAAGGACATCGGCGGAGAGGTCAAAATCAAGAGCCTCAAAAAAGCCCAGGAATTGAAGAAAAGAGGCTATATTGTCCTGCCTGATCCTGATGACCCGAGTGTCATCCAGGCCTTTGAAAAAGGAAGCTTCAAGGAGTTCGAAAGACACTCCAGGCTGGGAATGGTCGAGGAAGAAGGCTTCATGAAAAGAGTCGAACAATTGAGGCAAGCAGGTGCCAAATATGTCTTCCTCAAGACAGGAGCTTACAGGCCTGCGGATTTGGCCAGGGCGGTCAAATTCTCCTCAAAAGCCAAGATTGACCTCTTGACAGTCGACGGTGCCGGCGGCGGAACAGGAATGAGCCCCTGGCGGATGATGAACGAATGGGGAATCCCGAGCGTTGAAATCTGGTCTCTTCTCTATCAATACCTCTACAAACTTGCCCAAAGAGGAGAATATATCCCAGATGTGGTCGCTGCTGGCGGCATCACCTTTGAAGACCAGATTTACAAGGCATTGGCCTTGGGAGCTCCTTATTTTAAAGCCGTGGGAATGGCCAGGGCTCCTCTGGCAGCGACCATGGTCGGAAAAACAATCGGCCGCAGAATCCAGGAAGGGCAGATTCCAGTCTATGTCGAACGCTTCGGCAGCACAGCTGAAGAAATCTTTGTCATTGCGCCGGAATTAAAGGGCAAGTACAAAGAAAGATTCAACGAAATACCCACAGGGGCCATGGGCCTTTACAGTTATTTCTCGAGGCTCAGCCAAGGCTTGCGTCAGCTGATGGCTGGAAACAGAAAGTTCAACTTAAGCTACATCAGCCGCGCCGATATCGCTGCCTTGACCAAAGAAGCCGCAGACATAAGCGGCATTCCCTTCATAACTGAAATCGATAAAGAAGAAGTCGATAAGATTCTGAAAAGCTAAGAAACAAAAAAGGGGAACAGTTTACTCCACCTTATTCTTATGCTATAAATAGCTCTGGTTTAAGATGAATATCGTTTCAATCATCATCCAAGTTTTTGTACTCCTCTTTGCCATAACTGTACATGAAGCCTCTCACGGTTGGGCAGCTAATAAGATGGGAGACCCTACGGCTTATAATCTGGGTCGGGTCTCAATCAACCCATTGGCTCACATCGACCCCATAGGAACGGTTTTCCTCCCCCTCATTCTCCTCCTGCTCAATGCTCCGCTTTTTGGCTGGGCCAAGCCAGTCCCAGTCAACCCCATAAACCTGAGAAATCCTCGAAGAGACAACCTCTGGATATCAGCTGCGGGCCCGGCCTCAAACCTGGCTGTGGCTGCCATCGCTTTAGCCGGAATCGTCATCCTCAAAATCATTAAGCCTGAACTCAAATCCTTTCTTGGTTCTTTTCTCCTCGGGCACGACATTCTTCTCCGCGGTTTTCATCCTCTTCAAGGCTTGACCTTGCTCCTCTTCTTCGCTGTCCTGATCAACACCTACTTAGCAGTCTTCAACCTCATTCCTGTTCATCCACTGGATGGCAGCGGCGTGCTGATGGGTCTTCTCTCCGACGAATCTGCCCAAAAATACGAGCGAATCCGCCCTTTCGGTTTTCTCATCATTTTGGCTTTGATCTATCTCGGGCTTCTCAATATCATCATCAAGCCCATCGAGCTTCTCATCTACGCCATTATTTTTATTTAAATGAAGGCAACAAAGAAGAAAACAGTTTTGAGCGGGATGAGGCCGACAGGCCCCCTCCATCTCGGGCATCTGGCCGGACCGCTTCGCGACTGGATCAAGATGCAAGACCAATACCGCTGTTTCTACACCATCGTCACTTGGCATGCTCTAAGCTCCGAATACCAGAATTCCAAGGTTATCAAAGAATACACTTTCGAACTGGCAGCGGATTGGATGAGTATTGGATTGAACCCGAACAAATCCGTTCTTTTCGTCCAATCCGAGGTCAAGGAGCATGCTGAACTGCACCTTCTTCTGTCGATGTTCACTCCCCTTCCCTGGCTGGAAAGAGTTCCAACTTTTAAGGAGATGCAGCGGGAGAATCCGGACAAGGAGCTCAACACCTATGGCTTTCTCGGCTACCCCATGCTTCAAGCGGCAGATATATTGATCTACAAGGCAGATGTCGTTCCAGTCGGAGAGGACCAGGCTTATCATCTCGAATTCACCAGAGAAGTGGCGAGGCGCTTCAACCGGATTTGCGGAAAGGTCTTCCCTGAGCCTCAGACTCTGCTCAGCGAAGTTCCCAGACTGGCTGGAACAGACGGCCGCAAGATGAGCAAATCCTACGGGAATGCCATCTTCCTCAAGGACCCTCCTCAAACAATCCGCCAAAAAATCTCAACGATGATGACCGATATCAGGCGCAAACGAAGGACAGACCCAGGAGATCCAGAGGACTGTCCGGCCTTCACTCTACACAAAGCCTTTGTCAGTCAAGAAAAAAGAGAGGAATTGGCTCAAGGCTGCCGTAAAGCCGGCATGGGCTGTCTGGAATGCAAGACTGTCGTCATCGAGAGGCTGGAGGAAATCCTTTCTCCTTACAGGGAAAAGAGGAGGAGCTTCGAGAAAAACAAGAAGCTTGTCTGGAATATCCTTGAAGAAGGAAACAGGCGAGCAAGAAGCGCCGCTCAAAAGACGATGGAAGACGTCAGGGCTCACCTCGGCTTTTAAAAGACCGGTTGGATACCATGGATACTTCGGAAAGCTATCAGGTCAGGCTGGAAGTTTTTCAAGGCCCGCTTGACCTTCTCCTCTTCCTGATCAAGAAAAGAAAAATCGATATCCATGACATCCCTATTGCGGTCATCGCCAGGGAATACTTGGAATACCTCAATCATAAGGAAAGCATCAACCTCGACCGCGAAGCCGAATTCCTGCTCATCGCCGCCCTTCTCATCTATATCAAATCTCAGATGCTTCTTCCCCGGGAGAAAGCACTGGAGGAGGAAAAAGACCTGCGTCAAGCTCTCGTCGAACGGCTCGTGGATTATCAAAAAATCAAAACAGCCAGCCTCCTTCTAAAAGAGAGAGAGGAAGAAGAGCTTCAGCAGTGGAAAAGGACTTTCCTCCCTCCGCTCGAAGAAAGCGACGAAATGGATTTCATCGAGGTCTCCCTTTTTGACTTGGCGGAGTCCTTTTTCAGGCTCATGAAACAAAGGGAGAGAGAGGAAACGAAGACGATACGAGGAAAGGAGATTTCTCTCGAACAAAAGATGAGAGAAATCGTCGAGGAACTCAAAAAGAATTCTTATCTCGATTTCTTGGAGTATTTCAGCCGGCAGGAATCTATCGAAGAAGCCTTCATCGCCTTCTTCAGTCTTCTGGAGCTCATAAAATCGAGAATCGTCATCGCTACCCAGGAAAGTCATTTTGAGCCGATCAAGGTCTGGCTCAGAAAAAAGGCTTACAAGAGAAACTGATGGATGCCAAGCTTAGGGATATCATCGAATCCTTGATCTTCATCTCCCTAGAACCCCTCTCTCTGGAGAGGATGAAAGTAGTTCTCCAAGAATTCCCTGCAGAAGATGTCGAGCAGGCCTTCAAAGAGCTCCAAGAAAGCTATGCTTCAAACGACAGAGGAATCCAAATCATCCAGCGAGCAGGAGGCTATCTTCTCTCCACAAAGCCAGAGTGTGACTTATGGATCAAACGCCTTCTCAAAATGGAGAGAAAGAATAAACTCTCTTCCGCCTCTCTTGAGACTCTGTCAGCCATTGCCTATCATCAGCCCACAACCCTAGCTGAAATCTCGGCTCTGAGAGACGTGGATTCCACCCATACTCTAAAAACCCTCCTCCAAAAAAAGTTGATCAGAATCGTCGGCAGAAAAAAGAGCCCTGGAAGTCCCCTTCTCTACCGGACGACGGATAAATTCTTAGCCTACTTTGGCCTTAACAGCCTCGATGACCTCCCCTCTCCAGAAGAAATCAAGAAAATCCTCGAGGAGCAGCCAGATATTGAAGAATAAAAAAGCAAGGCTTCTCTTCTTGGTGCTTGCCTCTTTTTTTTTAGGCTTCTTCGGCTGCCGGCCTAAAGAAATAAAAATCAGGAAACCTCCTCTAGACCCTCATCAGCCTTTTAACTATGTCGCCAGAAAAGGAATGGTGGTTGCTGCCCATCCGCTGGCTGCCCAAGCAGGGCTGGAGATGCTGAAAAAGGGTGGTAACGCTGTCGATGCCGCAGTGGCCACTTCGTTTGCTCTGAATGTCTGTGAACCGTTTGCTTCTGGGATGGGAGGAGGAGGGTTTATGGTTATCCACCTCGCCTCAGAAAAAAGAGCCGCGGTTGTGAATTTCAGGGAGAAGGCTCCGAGCTTAGCTTTTCCAGAAATGTTCAAGGAAGAGGAACAGAGAAAAACGAGCGGACTGGTTGTGGCTGTCCCCGGCGCACTGGCTGGATGGAACTATGCCCTCCAAAAGTATGGCACAAAAAGTCTGGCCGAGGTCATGGAAAGAGCGATTGATATCGCCGAAAAGGGCTTTACCATCAGCCAAACCTTCAGCCAGATCAATAAAGACGAATACGAAAAACTTATGCTCAATGCCGGAGAGAGCACCTGTTACCTTAATCATGGCTTTCCCTACGAGCCGGGAGAGATTTTTAAGAATCCTGAGCTGGCCGCAACCTTCAAGACCATCGCTTCAAAGGGAATCGAGGAATTCTACCGGGGGGAAATTGCCCAGAAGATTGTCAAGGCTGTCAAAGAAAAGGGAGGGATGATGTCTCTTGAAGATTTGTCCCTCTACCAGCCAGTCGAACAAGCTCCTCTTGAAGGAAGCTACAAGGGCTACAAAATCTTCACTCTCTCCCCTCCTGGCTCAGGCGGGCTGCAACTCATTCAATTTCTGAACATCATCGAAAACTGGCCGGTGAAAAAATGGGGACACAACTCTCCTCGCTACATCCACCACTTCTGCGAAGCCCTTCGCTTTATTTTTGCCGACCGGGAGCACTACCTCGGTGATCCTGATTTCATCTCCATTCCTGTTGGAAATCTCATTTCAAAAAGATACGCGACAGAGATTATTTCCCGAATCAAGCCCGACAGTATCCTGGACGACTATCCTTACGGAAGATTCAAGGAAAGCGAAGAGAACACAACTCACCTCTGCGTTATTGACCAAGAAGGGAACATCGTCTCACAAACTCAATCGATCAATGATTTCTTCGGCTCAGGCATTATCCCTGAAGGAACTGGAATCCTTCTAAATAATCATATGGACGACTTCTCCTCTGACCCTTCATCTGCCAATGCTCCCGGTCCTAACAGGCGTCCGATAAGCTCGATGGGCCCGCTCATCCTCTTTAAAAAGGAAAAACCCTTCTTGGTCCTCGGCTCACCGGGCGGGACAAGGATCTTCTCCTCCCTGGCACAGATCATCATCAACGTCGTCGAATTCGGAATGTCTCTTGATGAAGCCATAGAGGCCCCTCGCTTTTTCTCCTTCTCTGAGCAGGGAAAGGCAAAGCAAATTTCTTTAGAATCCCGTTTCAGAGCAAAGACCATCGAAGCCCTAGAAAGAATCGGACATGAAATAACGCTCAAGGAAGCTTATGATAAGTATTTCGGTGGTGCTCAAGGGATTATGGTCCTTCGGGCCAAGAAATTGATACTGGGAGGTGCTGATTCTCGGCGCGATGGATATGGAGCCGGATATTAATGCTCGGTTCGGTACTTCAAAACACGCAGGCTTGACATTTAAAAGAAGAGGCGAAGGCAAAGTGGCGAGAAAGCCGTGTGAAAGGCTGAGCGGGCACGGTTCCTCTCCGCTTGGAGAGGAGAGCGAAGCCTTGAACCGAGCTGCTTTTGCCTCGCTGGGGCAAAAGCAGCGTGCTTTCGAGCCATTTTGCCTGAGCAGTTCAAACGGTTTCTCATCACGCAACCGAGCATTAATAATATCTATGAAGAAGATAGACAACTTTATAAAATAAGGATGCCATGGTTAAAAAATGCATATTCACCAGTTTATTCTTTCTGGCTCTTTTCAACCTTGCCTTGTACGGCCAGGAAAAAAAGCAAGCCTTGCCTCTCTTTGAACAGCCTCTGCTCGTAACTTCTGCCGGTCAGAGTGCTGACCTTCAGTTAGCTTCGGTCCTGGCCAAAAGAGCTGGGCTCAATTTCCAGCTTTCAAAGCTGGCCACTGCCAAGGATTTAGAAAAGATGAAAACTCTTGTCCTGGTTCTGGGAGCAAGCTTGAAAGGACTGGGAGAAGCTGGGCTGGATATGGAAAAAGAAAAGGAAAGGGTCAAGCTGCTTGTGGAAGAAGCACAGATAAGAGACATTCCTCTCCTCTGCCTTCATCTTGGAGGCGAATCAAGAAGAGGCCAGCTCTCCGATGAATTGGCCTCTGCTTTCCTTCCCTACGCCAAGATGGTCATTCTGGTCGAGTCCGGGAATAAAGACGGTTTTTTCACCAGGATATGCCAAGAGCATAACATTCCTCTCATTGAAGTCAAAAAAACAGCGGAAGCCGTGACTCCTTTCAAAGAAGCATTCAAATAAATTTTAGACCTCAAGAGAAAAAATTAAAATAAGGAGCAGGCACTTATCTCTTCATCCGAGTAGAAGAGTCCGGACAGAATGTCAGAAGCATTGATCTTTTTCTCGATGGTAGCCATCTTCATCCTCCTGGCCATGCTCTTCAAACTGCCGATAGGTGTTTCCCTCGCCCTTTCAGCCCTGGCCGGCTCTCTGCTGGGCGGAGAGGGCCTGGCCTTGCGCCATCTTGTTGAGGGAAGCTTCGGCTATTTCGACACGATTCTGATCATCCTCACTGCCATGCTCTTCATGAAAGTCCTCCAGGCCTCTGGCATCCTGGACACCATCACCGCCCTCTTGCTCCGAACCTTCTACAGGAGGAAGCTCCTTCTTCTCCTCACCGTCATGCTTTTAATCATCTTTCCGGGAATGATCACCGGGTCTTCCACGGCTTCCATCTTGAGCACAGGGCCTATCGTTGCGCCCGTGCTCTTGAAGCTCGGGCTTTCCAGACCCAAAACCGCAGCCTTGATAACAATGGGCGGCATCTTGGGCATGATTGCTCCGCCGGTCAACATCCTGGTGATGATCATGGGAGGCGGCGTCGATATGCCCTATGCCGGTATTACTTTGCCTCTGCTGATCATCGTCATCCCCACAGCTGTGGCGACCTCGCTCTGGCTGGCAGCCAAGGAAATCAAAGCCATTGGCTATGAACAAATGATGGCTATTCTTCCTGAATCTTTAGGGAAAAAGTATGGCTTCAGGCTCTATCTTCCTCTGCTGACGATGCTCGTTCTCATGGTCGGCCCGAATGTCATGGTTAAAGTCATTCCGGACATAGGAATTCCGGCCATCTTTCTGCTGTCGAGCCTTGTCGGGCTTTCCTCTGGCCGCCCTTTCAACTTCTTCAAGATTACTCAAAAAGCAATAGGAGAATCTCTGCCTATTGTCAGTATTCTGGCCGGGGTAGGAATGTTTGTCCAGGTCATGACCCTGACCGGCGCCCGAGGCTGGCTGGTGATTTCTGTGCTCTCTCTGCCAAGCCTGCTTCTTTACCTGGGAATCTCGGTCAGTATGCCCTTGCTTGGGGGCATCTCCTCCTTTGGCTCGGCCTCTATCCTGGGAGTCCCTTTTATCCTTGCTCTTATAAATAAGAACGCCGTGCTCACCTCTTCTGCTTTATCGGCTATAACCAGCCTGGGAGATTTGGTGCCCCCTTCAGCCATTGCCTGCAGGTTTGCTGCCCAGGTCGTGAATGAGCCTAACTTTTTCAAGGTGCTGCGCCAATGCCTTATCCCTGCGCTTTTCCAGCTGATAATGGGTCTGGGAGTATTGCTTCTCGCTTCCTTCATCGATAAGATAATATAAGAAAAAATGCGTTTCTTTTATCATCTAATTGTTTTTTATCTCTCATTAAATCTCATCTGGTATCTTTTTCGCGAAAAAAAATTCTGGAGTCAGGCGAGCGCTGTCCTGGTTCTCATCATCTTTCTCCTCCGGCTCTTTCTGGCCAAATAAACCATGAAAATCCTCGAAGGAAACAAGGTCTCAGCTATTCTTCTTTTGCTCATCTCTCTCGTCGCTTGTATTCTTTCCGGGCTTAGATTTTTAAGCATGCACCAAAAAGAAGAAATCTTCCCCTGTCAAGCCCTTTCTGAGAAAAAAATGCTGAGCTCCTATTTCCCTGGATTGAAGAATACAAACGGCGATACAGAGGTCTATGTTTTTCAAGGCGAAGAAAAGGGAGCAAATTTATTAATCCTTGGTGGAACTCATCCCAATGAGCCGGCTGGTCTGGTAACATCCGTTCTCTTAATCGAAACCATCGATGTGCTTCGAGGAAAGGTCTGCATCATCCCCCGGGCCAACAGCTCCGGCTTTACCCATAGCGACCCTCAGGAAGGGAATCCCCAGAGATTTGATATCGAAACTCCTCGAGGGACAAGGTCGTTCCGCCTTGGCTCGCGCTTGACAAATCCAGTCCACCAATGGCCTGACCCAACCGTGTACATCAACCCTGCAGGACAGAAACTTTCCAGCATGGAGATTAGAAACCTTAACCGCTGCTATCCTGGCAGAAAAAAGGGCTTCTTAACGGAAAAAATCGCCTACGGAATCATGCAGCTTATCATCAAGGAGAAAGTTGACCTCGGCCTTGACCTGCATGAGTCAGCTCCGGAGTATCCTGTGATCAATGCCCTGGTCTTCCATGAAAACAGCGCTGAGCTCGCAGCCCTGGCGCTCATCGAACTCCAGGGAGAAGGCTTTGACTTTCGGCTAGAAGCCTCTCCGCCCAACCTTCGCGGTCTGAGCCATCGAGAATGGGGAGACGAGGCTCGAGTCATGGCCATCCTGCTTGAAACGGCAAACGCTTCTCACGGCAGGCTCAAAGGAAAGCCTTCCTCGGCCTTGGTTGTCGAGGGAAGGGATAAAAATTATGTCAAAGCTTACAAGCTTGGGCGCCTCTTTGTTCCCTTCGAGCAGGAGGGAATTCCCTTAAAATTAAGAGTCGCTCGCCACCTCGCCGCCGTGAGAGCCATCCTGCGCAGCCTGCAAGAGCTGGACCCTCAAAAAAGGATTGAAATCGCCAATTGGCCTTCACCCTCTCAAGTGATGGAGAAAGGAATAGGCCCTTTTCTCAACTCGACGAAATGAAGCTAAGTTAATATTTTATCTGCATTTAACATTGACAAACAGTTTTTACTAATATAGTATATTTCATCAATATCATCCAATCCTGAAAGACATGGAAATCATAGTCGCAAAAAATTCTGGTCTCTGTTATGGAGTCAAAAGAGCCTTGAACATCGCCAGGAGGACAAGGGAAAAGAGCGATGGCGCAGTTTTCACCCTGGGAGCGTTGATCCACAACCCTCAGGTTATCGCTGACCTGGAAAAAATGGGAATACGTTCCATCAACGACTTTGAAAATCTCAGCCAAGGAACGGTCATCATTCGCAGCCACGGCGTCTCGCCCTCTGTCTACAGCTTGCTGGCCAAGAAAAAGATAGAAGTTGTCGATGCCACCTGCCCGATTGTCAAAAAAATTCAAAGATTGGTCGAGCACCTGGCCAAAGAGAAAACAGAAATCATCATCGTCGGAAACAAAGAACACCCTGAAATTAAAGGGCTTACCGGCTACAGCCGCAAAAAAGGAGTCATCGTCGAGAATGAAGAACAAGCACGCTCCCTGCCGCGTCGAAAAAAAAGAGCCGTGCTGGCTCAATCCACCCAGGACATCTACCTTTTCCAGAAAATTGTCGCCGCTCTGATCGAGAAGACAGAACAATTAAGAGTCTACAACACCATCTGTCACTCCACTCAGACTCGGCAGAAATCCACCTCAGAGCTTGCCTCTCAGGTTGATACCCTGCTCATCGTTGGCGGAAGGTTGAGCTCCAACACCAACAAGCTTTACCAAATCTCAAAGAGGATCTTGCCCAAAACATATTTCGTCGAAAGCGCAGGGCAAATCACTCCTCGAATGCTCGAAGGGGCAAAAAAAATAGGTCTGTCAGGAGGCGCTTCAACTCCTCCTGAAGCTATCCAAGAAGCTGTGGCAAAAATCAAGGCGAGCTTCAGAAACCAATCTCAAAGGGAGAATATTGTCCAATGTCAGAGGTAAGAAAAAACATCCACAAAGACGAAAAAGACTCTTTTGAAGACTATGAAAAATGGCTCGACAAATACCAGTTCAACGCTAAAGAGTTGGTCCCAGGAAGAGTCATCAAGGGCAAAGTGGTTAAAGTCACACCCACCCACGTCCTTCTCGATATCGGCTTTAAGTCAGAGGGAATCATTCCCATTGAGGATTTTGATAAAGACGAGAAGCAAAAAGAAATTCGTCCAGGCTACGAGATCGAAGCAATTCTGGAGCGCAGCGACCGAAAAGACGGCTATCTCATCCTCTCCCATAGAAAAGCAGTCACTCTGACCGCCTTGAACAACCTGGAAAGAGCCTTTAACCAGAAAACCTGGATCGTAGGGAAAATCACTGAAAAGATAAAAAACGGATACACGGTCAACGTTGGAATCGACACTTTCCTTCCTGATTCTCATGCCGACATCAGGGCCGTCAAGGAGCCGGAGAAGCTCATCGGGAATAACTTCAAATTCAAAGTCATAAAATTCGATAGGCGCACCGAGAATGCGGTTCTCTCTCGAAAACTCTTCCTCCAGGATGAAAAAGAAAAAAGAAAAAGACGGCTGTTCAGCCAGATCCACCGAGGGCAAAAAATCAAAGGTGAAGTCAAATCCTTGACAAACTTCGGGGCTTTTATCGATATCGGTGGAGTGGAAGGCCTGCTTCACATCTCGGATATGTCCTGGGGAAAGCTTAATCACCCCTCGGAGCTTTTCAAAGTCGGAGATGAGGTTGAAGTTATGGTGCTCGACTTTAGTGAAAAAGAAGAAAAAATCTCTCTTGGTTATAAACAATTAACTCCTGATCCTTGGGAAAAAATTGAAGAGAAATATAAAATCGGACAAAAATATAAGGGGAGGGTGGTTAACCTCACTGATTTCGGAGCTTTTGTCGAGCTCGAAAAGGGTGTGGAAGGCTTGGTCCACATCTCAGACCTGACCTGGTCGAGAAAACTCATCCATCCTAAAAAAGTCCTCAATCCAGGAGAAGAGGTCGTGGTTTCTATTCTTGACATAAATTCTTCAGCAAAAAGAATCTCGCTGGGCCTCAAACAGGTCACGCCTCATCC
>CAZJXZ010000080.1:0-11667 GCA_964549955.1 uncultured Eubacteriales bacterium | reverse complement strand
CGGAGTCGTCAAGCTCGGCTTTTCCATTTCTTTAAATCAACTATACTTTGAGCCTTCCGATTTTTCAAGAAAAATACAATTCTTTAATATTTTTAATTTGACAACATGGGCGGGCTATAGTATATCTCCTAAAAAAATGAATCTGCCCATCAGTCTCACAATATTAAGAATAATTTTCATTCCAGTCTTGGTTATCATTCTCCTCATTCAGTTCAACGGCAAAGAGCTGGTCGCCTTTATCATCTTTCTTCTGGCAGTCTTGACAGACTCGTTTGATGGGATTTTAGCACGGAGAAAAAAACAGGAAACAATCTTAGGTCAGCTCTTAGACCCGGTTGCCGATAAGCTGCTTGTGGCTTCAGTCTTCATCTGTCTCGTCGGGCTTGGCGCGGTTGCGGCCTGGATGGTGGTCATCATCATCGGAAGAGAAATTGCGGTGACGGGTTTCAGGGCTATTGCTTCCTCAAAAGGAATAAACATCCCAGCCTCCAGGCTCGGCAAACTCAAAATGCTCTTTGAAACAATAACAATATGTTTATTGATCTTGGGTAAAAAATATCTGGGCCCCCTCTTTTTTCTCTCTCAAGTGGGGCTTTGGCTGGTGATTATCTTTGCTCTCGTTTCTGCCGGAGAATACTATCTAAGATTCGGCCCCAAAATCCTCTCAAAGCATTCCTGAAAGAAACTCCCTGACTTTTTCCAGGCCTTCCGTGTCTTCAGCATTCATCACACGCCGTGGAGATGTCCATTCCCGGCAGATCCTTTTAGCCAGTCCTGACAAGACTCTTCCCGGCCCCAATTCCACCAAAACCTCAACCTTTTCCTGGCCCAGCTTCTCCATCGAGCTATACCAGAGCACAGGCCGCGTGACCTGTCTTTTCAGAGCATCCCTGGCTTCCTCTCCTCTATGAATTATTCTGGCATCGACATTGGTGATTACTGGAAACTTTAAGTCTCTGAATTCCACCTGGTCAAGGTCAGAGGAGAGCTTCTCTTCTGCGCTTTTCATCAGCCTGCAATGAAAGGGCGCGCTCACCGGAAGAATGACAGAGCGGGGCGGGTTGATCAGGATTAAAGCTTCTTTGACCGCCTCTCGCTCTCCGGCAATGACAATTTGCTCTTGGCTGTTCCAGTTGGCAATCTCGACAACGCCTTTCCCTATTTTTTGCAAAGCCGATTCCACTTCCTTAAAGTCAGCACCCAAGACTGCAGCCATGGCTCCCTCGCCCACGGCAACAGCCTCTTGCATGTACTTCCCTCTTTTATGAACAAGGAGAATAGCGTCCTCAAATCTTAGACAACCTGCAGCCACAAGAGCCGAATATTCTCCCAGGCTGTGACCGGCTGCAATCTGAGGCTCTTTTCCCAGAAGGAGATAAGCAATGAAGCTCACTGTAAGCAAAGCTGGCTGAGTGTTCTCGGTCAGCTTGAGCTCTGCCTCCGGCCCTTCAAAGCAAAGTTTGGAAATCTTGAAGCGGAGAGCTTCATCGGCCTTCATAAAAATCTCACGAGCAGCAGGGGCTAGGTCATAAAAGTCTTTTCCCATGCCCACCGATTGAGAACCCTGTCCGGGAAAGAGAAAAGCTGTTCGAAACATTTCGACTCCGTTTTATTCAGAATTGCGCTTCCCCCTCCAAATTAACCTGGATATCAGCCCTCTTCCTCAGGCTTTTTATCCAAGCTTCGACTTGAGCCTTGGTCTTCTCCTGCTTGATGGATGATTCAATCTCAGTGAAGATATCCATCATCGTTCGAGGCTCGAGTCCTTTCTTCTGTTGCGCCGGGACATAAACCTGCTGGTAATAATCTTCCATCTCCTTCAGGCTGACGATATTCCCTTGGCTGAATCTTTGTGAGATGATTTTTTGGTATTTGACCCTCTCCTCAACATAGCTTTTTAAATTCTCCCGCTCCATGCCAAATTCTTCGAGCTTTCTGCTGAATTCTTCAGAACCCATCTCCTCAACGATTTTCTCAAGGATAGAATTAAGCTCCTTTTCTTCTGCAAAGACTTCTTCCCCTGCCAGCTGAACAACCAATTTTTGATCAATCATTTTTCCCAGGATGAATCGTTGGAAATTCGGGTCATTGGCCTCGACCTCTTTATCGTAGAGGCCAAACTCCTTGACAATCCTCAAATCGGTCAAGGTTATGAGCTGATCGTTGACCACAGCCGCGATTCGGTCGATTATTTCAGGAAAACTACGATAAGGAAAAAGCAAAAGACAAACAACAACACATAGCAAAAAACAAGCCTTGACATAATTAATAAAATTTCTAATCACTCTATATTCCGTCATAAGGGAAGAGATTGGGCTAGGTGTTGAAGAAAACCGTTTGAAGGGCTCGGGCGGAGTGGCTCGAAAGCACGACGCTTTTGCCCCAGCGAGGCAAAAGCGTCTCGGTTCAAGGCCTCGCTCTCCTCGACCTTCGGTCGAGGAACCATGCCCGCTCAGCCTTTCACACGGCTTTCTCGCCACTTCGCCCTCGCCAGGCAAAATAAAAGCTGCGTGTTTTCGAAACACCCAGCCCAATCTCTTCCTTTATTTCTAATCTCAAACGAAATCTTAAAAGATATTCCCGATGGTGATAAAAGCCAAAGGCTTTCTCTTTTCACTCGGCACATTCAGATTCCAGCCAATTTCAAAACGCACAGGCCCCAGCGGAGTGCGGTAGCGGATTCCGAATCCCACAGCATCTTGAAGAGCCGCGAATTTAAGGTGCTTTGGGACATCAAAGACGCTGCCCTTGTCGTAAAAAAGAGCTCCTGACAAGTCCCTGATCGATGAAACCAGAGGAAAGGTAAGCTCAAAGTTAAAAAGAAGCAAGCCTTCTCCGCCAACAGGTCTTTGCGAATCCGGGTCTTTGGGACCCAAATCATCGAACCTTGTTCCACGGAACGAATTGCTGCCCCCTGCAAAAAACCTCTCGTGGATCGGGATAGACACCTTCCCTCCGCCCAGGCCGAGCCGGGAAGTGGCGCTGAAAATGACCCGAGAAAAAATTGGAATGAAATGCTGGTACTTGATGAAGCTTTTTAAATAGTTCGATTTAGCCTCGAACAGAGGGTAGGCCTGCTCCAGGACAAAACTGAAAAAAGTTCCCTTCTCAGTATTGAAGAGGTCATCGCGTCTATCCCAGATGATGCTTCCCGAAAGAGAAGAGGCTGAGAAAGGAGAATGCTCACGGTCGACTTCTGATTCTTCAATCTGCAGGTTAAGAAGAGTGGTTCTTGTCCATCTGAAAGTGGTCGAGAACAGAATGTTTTTAGCAATGGGCTTGATGCTTGTCAGACTGATACCCTCTCGCTCATAGCTAAAGCTCTTCCGTTCTTCTCTCTCCCAAAAGGCATTCAAATAAGTCTGCATCGGAATTCCGAAGAAATAAGGCTGTTCCCAGGAAAGGACTGCTCTTTTCTCCTGAAGGCTTGCCTGCCCGACCAGGCTGAGCTGAGCTGCTGAGCCTAAAATGTTGTTCCTTATGACTTCGGCAGTCCCTCTCAGCCTCATCGGGATATTCCAGACCTCAAAGGTTCGGGGTTCGCTCCTGGTCTCAAACCCTACGCCAAGGCTGGCATAATTTCGCTCGCCTTCTCTGAGACTGATAACCAGGTTTTCCTTCTCTTCAGAGAGGGGAATTTCTTCGATCGAGACCTTAGTGAATATGCCCAGCCTTTCCAGCCTGCTCTTTGATTCTCTGATCCTGTCGTAGAAGGCATAATCGCCCTCTTTGATTCTGAGCTCTCTGAGAACAGTCTTTTTCCTTGTGGCAACATTTCCAGTGACGATAATGCTCTCGACCTTGACTTTTTTTCCCTCTCTGATTGTAAAGAATATGGAAAAAAGATTCTCACTGACTTTTTCAATCCTGGCAAAAATCTCTGTTCCTCTCACCCCTTGGTTCAAATAGAAATTTTCGAGCCTTTCGATATCTTTCTGAATATCGGGATTGAAGAAAGGACCTCCCTCGAAACTGCTTATCTGTTCCCGCAGAGTCTGAGGGCTGGCAAGTTGAGCTCCTTCAAAAGATATCTTATCGGTCTTCTCCTGGATTCCTTCGTTGATATAGAAGAGAGCCTTGACCGATTTTCTGCGTCTGGCAAAGTTCAAGTCGACTTTTGTCTGAGAAAAACCTTTTGTCTTATAGAGCATCTCTATTTCCGAAGGAAGCTCAAAGAGCCTTGCCCCGCTGACCCAACTGAGAAAAGCGACCTTCTCCCCAATGCCAAGCTCACTCTTCAACTGTGCGGGCGTGAAATAGCTCAAGCCCTCAAAAGAGATGTCCTCAATCTTAAGCTTGTCACCGGGCGTAACCTGATAGACAACACGCATCGTGTTATCGACTCTTTCGATGAAGAACTTGACAGAAGAAAAAAGATAGCCTTTCTCCCTCATATAATTGATTATCTTGGCCTTTCCCTCAGTCAATCCCCATTCCTCAAAGACTTCCGCTTCCCAGATAGGCTTAAGAAGACTCAAAGGAACTTGAGCACCTTGGACGTCAATCTCAATTTTCTGGTGAGGAATGACGTTTAGAGAAAGGAAAACATAATCCTGTTTTTCATCAAATCTTCTCTCCTTGAGCTCAATCTCAGCTCGTCGATAATCCTTCGCGCTGTAAACTTCTTTGAGCCTGGAGATGTCTTCTTCGAAGAGCGAGGGAATGTAGACCCGACCTTCCCTGCTCCTCACCTTCTTCTTCAATTCTGCCTCATCAAGAATCACTTCTCCGCTAAAAGAAATTTTCTTGATGACAAACCTTCTGGCCGATTGAATCTCAAACAAAATATCAACTGAGGAAGTCCTGGTGTTCTTTTGTGGAGAGGCTTTGATCTCGGGATAAAAATAGCCCTCTTCCTCCAGAACATCCTTCAGCTCCCCAACAGCCTTGGCCAGCTTCTCTTCAGAAAAAAAGCTGCCTTCGCGCAGGGAGAACAAGCCTCCTTTGAGCCTTTCTGGAGAGATATTCTCTTTTCCTTGAAAAATAATCCTTCTGGTTAAGAGCCGACTCGTCAGCAGAAAAGTTAAAAGGATTTGCTGCTCCCCTTCCCTCAGGACTTGAATATCAGAGAAAAGCCCTGTCTTGTAGATCTGCTTGATGCTATTGGTTATCCTCTCTGGAGAGAAGGGATCTCCTTCCTTGAATGGAATCAATCCTTGTATGTCTTCGGTCGCAGGTTGACCGTCAACCTGGACAGAGACTTTGGCGATGAGAGGCGGGGATGGCTGGCAGAGCAGAATGGAGTCGAGGGGCAAAAGAAGAAAAAAGAGGAATAGAAAAAGAGCGGATGGGAATATTATTTTTATTGCCTTTGGATTAAAATCTCTTGTGAATTTTGACATCGAAACTCAGCTGCCCTTTTTCATCCCGGGTGCCGACAATGGAAAAATCACCGGATATCTCCCACTCCAGCCGAGTGATCTCTTCCCTCTGGCTTGTCAGATTAGTGGAGTAGAGAACAAAAAAATTCCTCGAGAGTTTTTTACCTACAGTCAACCGGGCCGACATCTCTGCCGAAGACCCCATGACAAAAGGATCAATCCTGAAGCGGTCGATGATGAACAGACCCTCAGCCCGCTTCTTTGCTTCCTCGGAGAGCTGGAAGGAAACAAGAGAAGCTGTGCTCAGTTGGGTACTGGTATCATAGGAATAGGTCCTCTGGAAAGATTCGCCCAAGGCCAGAAGCGCTAGGACATCTTCTGGCGGTAAGGGAGGCGAAGAGGTGAATTCTGGGTTGAGGCGATTTAAAAGGCCATCGAGTGAAAAAGTCACGCGATAATTTTTGACGTATGTCTCTCCTTTAAAGCTGATGTAGGGCTCAATGGTTGAAGGATTGGAAAAGCTCAAACGCCCTCTCAAGACTTTGAATTTTCTATCCTGAAAATAGACATCTCCATCCAAGGCCTCGATATCGCCGATGATGACCGGAGCTTTGATATTCCCGATGACATTCAGGTCAAACCTGCCCTTGATTCGACCCAAGGAATTTTCCAGCCAAGCATTGTCATCGGCCTTGAGCCGAATGTCCAAGCTGAGGTTATCAAAGAAGCTTGGCGCTCTTTCCGATTGGTAATAGGGGCTTGAGGCAAAAGCTAACTTTTCATTAATCTCTCTTTGCCAGGAAAGCCTTTGAACGGAAAAATCTCCCTTCAAAACAAAACGCTCAGAGTCTTTGATGAAATTCAAAGAGCCGTCAGCCAATGCCTTGGTCCTTTCCAGCGGGGAAAGAAGCATATTCTTTCCATCAAACTTGACGTCCATGCTCTCCACCTGGCCTTTTCCCAAGCTAAGTTTGCCGTATCCCTGGACATCGCCGCTGCCCAACTTTGCCTGAAAGGAGCGAATCGAGAGCTGGTTGTTCTCAAAGAACATCAATCCGGAATAGTCGCGCAAAGCATGAGCAAACCCAGGCAGAGGGAAAACAGGCCCCTGAAAATCAATGGCTGCCTTAACCTGAGGAGAGGCTTTTTGACCTCTGAGTTCGGCTAGATAATTAACGCTACCCAAGATGCCTTTCCAAGGAAGGAGAAGATTAAGATTATTGAAACGGCCTCTGAACTCAGCCGAAATTCTATCTTCAGACATGGGAAGGACGACGGAAGCGCTAAATTCATTCTCGCCCGGAAGAAAATTTCCTTTTAGCTCAAATGTAAACTTTCCTGCTGAGTAGCCAAGCTTCGCCTCTCCCTTCGCCTCCATCCTCTGAAAAAGAGGATGCTGTAAATCTTTGACCTCAAAAGGCCCTGTAGCCTTTTCCTGGTCAGAAACATTCTTTCCTTTAAGGTCAAAGCTAAGAGCGCCCTTAAGACCTTGGTAGAGGAAGGAGACATCGACTCCCTCTCCCTGAAGATCAATATCAAATCTCTGGCTTAAGGGCCTGACAAGGGTAAATCCTCTTATCCGTCCCTGATGCCAGATGAATTGAAGCTCGGATAGAGAAAGAGCACCCTGCTTCCATTCCAATTTTCCGCTGGCATCGCTCAGATTCTGGCCAGCCAACAGAAGCCGTTGGCTGGAGAATGAGCCGCTGACCTGGATGTCTTTATTTTTCTGTTTGACTTCGAAACTTCCTGAAGCCTCGCCCTGAAGAGGAAAAACAATCCCCAGGTTAGGAAGAATTCTTTCGGCAAATCCTCGGCTGAGCCTGATATCCGTATTAACCTCCTCCGGGTTTGAAATCAGGCCGATCTTTCCCTTCATAAAAGGATCGTCGATATCAAACCTGCCAAAAAGACCATTCCTGATGACCTCAAACTCGCCCGCGACGGAATTGACATCGAACTTAGCAAACCCGCCCGGAGACAAAGAAAATTTGGCTTGAATCTGAGGAGAAGCAAATTCGCCAAAGATGCGAAAGTTGGCCGAGCCTCTTCCTCTAATCTCTGGAAACCCAAATTTTTTATTCAGTATGAGAGAAGTAAACTGGCGTGCTTGGCTGACGTCGATTACCTCGCCTTTTATTTCCAGGTCAATGTTTTTTGGAATATTCAACTTGCCGTTGAGCTCGACTCTGGCAAAAGGCGAGCCGAGCTGCGGAGAATAAAAAGTGCATTCACTCTTTTTATCCCAGTGGAATTTGAACGGGCCGCTAAAAAGATATCGACCAGGCTCAGTCCTTAATCCAAGTTCCCTGAATTCTCCTTCTCCGCGAAGGCTGTCTCTGTCAAGGGTAAAATTTCCCCATGCCGGAGAGGCCACTGGCCAAGGGATTGAGATTAAATTTATGATCGGGTCGAGGAAAAAACATTGAACCGTTCCCTCAACTTTCCCTGCTCCTATATGAACTCTGACATATTCCCCGGGCAGTGATTTTTTCTGTAGGTTGAACTCAACAGTCTGGATGCCTCCTTGTTTAAGGTCGATTATTCCCTTGACCTCACCCATGGTCACTTTGTTCAAAACCATATTGCTGCTCGAGAAATTACCCTTGAAGGCAAGGCCCTCTTCGCTTCTAGTCAATGTCCCCTCTCCTCTAGCCTCACCCTGGGCATCAAAAGGCAGCCTGAGGAACTTGACGATAAAAGGCGTCTTGGTTCTATAGTTCATTTTCAGGCTCAGCTCAGGATTGGGGAAGTCGGGAAAGCGGCCTTGACCGTCAACCGTAAAATCAGAGCCCTCGACCTTTACCTCCTCCAGGAAGATTTCCCTGCCGCGGCCTTCGAGGGAAAGTTTAACTTTCCCTTCAACTTTGGGCCAGGTTGGACTTGGAGAGAAAACGCTCTCTGCTGCTTCGGCTTGAACGGAAAGCCTATTCTTCATCAGCATGAATTGGGCATCTATTCCTCTGGACTCAAATCTTAGCCTCTTTCCCCAGAAATAGAATTCTCCTTCCTTCACCCGGCCTTCTTCTACGGCAAAAGGCAGGGAAAATCTGGATTTCTTCTTCTCCTTTTTTACTGCGTCCTCTTCGAATCTTAAGACCGGATGTTCGATAAGGACATTGAACGGCCTTCCCCTGGTCAACAAAGATTTATAGGCGATTTTCACTAAGATTCTTTCTGCGGAAAAGAAAGGCGTTTGAGAGAATGTCTTTGCCTTTTCCAAGATAAGGGTTGGAGGAAAAATTGAAAGATGAAGATGAGCATACTCAAAGCTTGATTGGATCTCTCTCTTGATCTGGCTGAGAAAGATATTCTTGAGGATGATGCCTGCCGCCACCAAGATGAGGAGAGCGAGGCAGAGAGTAATGAGCGATTTGAGCCTTTTTTTTATTCTCATGATTTCTTTTGAATTGCTTATTAAATATAACACTTTTCTTCGTAAATATAAATCGACGGGGTGCACACTCTGCATTTCATCAAAAACGAAACCCCCCTCCCTCAGTCGAAGTAAAAAGAATTCAATGATTTCTTAAATATTTCTTGCTATCTGCCGACTTCTTCTAAAAACCATCTCAAATATTCGTTCAGCCTTCCGACGAGAAAATAGGGAAGATTGAGCAAATGGAAGATTTTTCCTTCTGGAGTTTTTACTTTTTCAATTCTTAGAGAGCCGGAATACAATCTAACCGCATAGGCATGATCACAGTGATTCATAAACTGGTGTAACGAACGAAGAGTTCCCGACTTGCCTGCTTTGACTTCAAGGGGAATGACGTAGGCATCAAATTGGACAACAAAATCAACCTCAGCACTCGATTGTTTTTTTTCTCTTACCCAAAATATCGGTTTCCTCGACGTCCAAGCATCGCGAGCCAACAGTTCCTGCCCCACGATATGCTCGGCTATTAATCCTTTGTAAAAAGAGTGGAGGTCGTTGAATTTAAAAAAGAAGCCTTGAAGACCATTTACATAATTTAGAATGCCCGTGTCAAAAAACTGGAGACGAGGGGATTTCTTCTTGTCAATCATTACGGGAATTTTTGTTGCTTTAGTGGGATAGAGCAAATACAGAAGCATCGCCCTTTCCAGGGTTCTCAAGACTTCCCCCACTTCACGTGACCTATAATTTGAATTTCCGAATCCGGCGAATGTAATCCGTTTGCCAGCTTCAAGAGGCGCGCTTTCTAAACAATGCCTCAATATATTCCTCACCGTCTCATTTCTCGCATATTTGCTCACATCGTCTATGTATCCAGTCAGGAGAGATTGAAAGATGGGATTCAGGTCGCTGATATTTTCTGTCTGCCGATATCTATCGACAATTTCTGGCATGCCTCCGATGAGGGCATAAGTATGGAACAGTTTAAAGAGCTTCGGATATCCAAATTCAGGCAAAGGAATATTATCCAAAAGCTGGAGAGTACTTCGCTCGCCCGCAGCCTCAAGGAATTCTTCAAATCTCAGCGGATATACAAAAGAAAATTGGACTCTCCCTACGGGAAAACTTATTTGCTTTGTTTCAAGCATAACTTCAAAAAGAGACCCCGCGGCAACAGTGAAAATCTCCGGCAGTTCTTCATAAAAATAGCGCAAGGATGAGACGGCTTGAGGTGAATTCTGAATTTCATCGATAAAAAGTAGAAGCCGGCCATTTTTTCTCACAACATTTTTGTGTAGAAATATGGCTTGGAGCAGCTCCTTTATTTTTGGGCCCCTCCCAAACAGTTCCGCATCATCGGGTTTTTCCAGGTTAAGGTAAATATACTGGTCAAATTGTTTTGACAACATATTCACGGCGGTTGTTTTGCCCACCTGCCGCGCCCCTCTTAAGACTAAAGGCTTTCTGTCCCCAGAGTCTGCCCACTTTATTAACTGGCGAATAAGCTCTCGATTGAAAGGTTCCATTGTTATAGCCAAATCTAAATATGTAACAAAGTCAAGGCAATTATATAAATATTTTGTATCATAGTCAACCCAAATTATTGAAAAAATTGTAATAGAGTCAAGCCAAATTCAGTGAAAATGCCTATTCTCACATTTCAACCGCTTTGCATTTATTCTTATACCCGGTCCTTTCATCTTTTTATTATCAAACTTGTTGACAGTATTTCCCCTGACGAGTTATCACCTTTCACGATGGGAGGATGGGAAATTCGAAAAAATGACGCGCAATCTGGTATCCTCAAAAAAACGAAATTCCCATCCCTGAAAAAAACTATTTGAAAGGATGTCCAAAATTTTCCTTTAGCAGATTGGAGAAAAGCTTTTCTTGGAGGTGAAATGATGAAAAAAAGGGGAATATTTCTTGTTCTCCTGGCTTTTGTCGCTTTCAGTGGCGATGCCCAGGAAATCATCGAAAATCCTAAGAAACCTCTGAACAAGAATGCTGGTCGGATTGTGGAATTAAAAGAGGTGTGGAGGATTGACGACATCGGTGCTGATTATTATTTCAAATATCCTCGCAATCTCAAGATAGCTCCGGATGGCTCTCTTTTTATTGCAGACCAGGACCAGCTTCTCCAATTTGATTCGGACGGAAAATTCTTACGCAATTATTTCAAGAAAGGGCAAGGCCCGGGCGAGATGCAGGAGATAGGCAACTACTTTTTTTCCGAAAAGGCCATCATCGTTCATGACTGGAGGCTTCAAAAAATTCTTTGGTTCGGTTTCAATGGGGAGCTTATGAAGGACTTTAGAATCCATAAATTGCCCTCCTTTACCTTGCTGCATCTTTTTTACAATGATAATTATTATTTCTTCGGCCACAGAATTCCCTCCACAGAGGGGAAGCCGTCGGTTATCGATGTGCCGAATGATTTGATTTGTGCAACTGAGAAAGGAGAGGAAGTCAAGAACTTGATCTCGTTTCCAGTTGAATCCTTTGCAATTACTTCCGGAGGAGCCGGTGCCATGGCTTCGATAGCTGAGCTGATCACTATCCCCTACAGAGAGAAATACCTGGTCATATCTCATACTCAGGATTATCTGTTAAAGATTTATGATATTGAATCTGAAAAGATAATCCGGTCTTTCAGAAGAAATTATAATAGGGTCAAGGTCCCAGAGGGACGCAGAGTCGGAGGAGCCATTGGGATCGGTGGAAAAACTTACACCACGCCGAGGAAATACCTGAATGATGTTACCAAGCTTCTGGAATTCAACGGCCTGCTCTGGGCTATGACTTCTACCGCAGACAAAGACAAGGGTGTCTTAATCGATGTCTATGATTTTGAAGGCCAATACCTGGACAATTTTTATTTGAAATTCCCTGAAGAAATCGACCCCATTTTAATTGGATACAGGCCGATGTCCATCTCCGGGGATTACCTTTTTATGGTTGCCTACA
>CAZJXZ010000079.1:0-11718 GCA_964549955.1 uncultured Eubacteriales bacterium | reverse complement strand
AATTCCTGGGCGACGCGTTCATGGCCGCTGGCTCCGGTGAGCTGGGTGAAGATTCGCTCCAGCGACTCACCCTTGCTCATTGCTTGCAGCTCGTCGAAAGTTCCGTCAGCGATGATGGTGCCTTTGTCGATGATGACGATTCTGTCGCACACCCTTTCGACGACGTCCATCACATGCGAGCAATAAAAGATGGTCTTTCCCTTTGCGGCCAGCTGAGCCAGAATTTCTTTGACGATGAGCATCATGTTGACGTCCAGCCCGGATAGAGGCTCGTCCATGAAGAGAATGTCCGGGTCATGGATCATGCTGGCGATGATCAGTACCTTCTGCTTCATCCCCTTGGAAAAAGAATTCATGCGGGAGTTGGCATGGTCTTTAAGGCCAAAGAGGCTGAGCATATCGCCGGCTCGCCTCTGGATTTCCTGCTTGGGGATTTCGTAGATCTGTCCCAGAAAATACAGATACTCATTCGGCGTCAATGTATCGTAGAGGGCGGCTGTCTCCGGGACATAGCCGATATGCTTTTTGACATCTTGAGCATGCTCGGCGATATCCAGGCCCAAGACTTTGACCTCACCGCTGAACTGAGGGAGCATTCCGATCATGATCTTGACTGTTGTCGTTTTTCCGGCGCCGTTAGGCCCGATATAGCCGATGACCTTCCCGGGTGCGACATCAAGGTTGATTCCCTTGAGAACATAGTCCACGCCGTCATAGCTTTTTTTCAGGCCTCGCAGGGTGATGATGGGCTGATTTGGATTCATGCTTATCCTCTCTTTTAAAAAGAGACAATCTCTTTAATTTTTGACTTAATCCTATATGCCTGAAATTAGACTGTCAAGCTCGCTTCTCAGTAAAAACTTCTGAAAGAAATTTCTTTTTTTGATCGGCTTGGCTGTGAAGGAATTTAATTTGTCCTGGTGGAGATGACCGAGCCAGAGGTTGTCTGGTTTAATCTTTAAAAGTTAGAGAGAGGCGAGGGCCTGGTCTAGGTCAGCGATGACATCATCCGGATTCTCAGCCCCAACGCAGAGCCTTATCATTTGAGGAGGTATGTCAGCCATCTCTCGCGCTTCCGCACCCTGTTGCTGATGGGTGGAGATGGCCGGAATGGTGGCCACGCTCTTGATTCGGCCCAAATCCGTGGCTCTGAAAATAAGCTTGAATCTGTCAAAAACTTTTCGTGCGTTCTGCGCAGGCCCATCAACCCGGAAGCTGAGAAGGTGGCTGTAGCGGTTTGTCTCATTTCCTTTTCCATCGTCTGAATCGACAAGCTTCATGTATCTTTTGGCCAGCTTGTGGAGATGGAAACTTTCCAGCCCCAGATAATCAACTTGATAGATGCGGGGATGATGGCTAAGAAAGTTGACGACCTTTTCGCTGTTTTGGCTGACCAAATCCATCTTGGAGCGCAGCGTGCGCAGGTCGTTCAGGGCAAAAAGGGCGTTTAAAGGAGAAGGAGTCGGCCCGTAATCCCGATGGGGAAGAAGCTTGACATATTCGGCAAAGCTTTCATTGAAAAGAGGATGGTCGTTTTTTATCTTGGCGACGATTGGCCTGCGGCTGATCAAGGCTCCTCCGATGGCCAATCCTCCTGAAGTTATTGACTTGGTTAAAGAATGAATGACGATATCCGCCCCATAGCCGATGGGGCGCATCAAGGCCGGAGTGGCGCAGGTGGCGTCGATGATAAAAGGAATCTCCCAGGAATGGGCTAAGTCCACCAGAGCTTTAACATCGCAGAAGGATTGCTGGGGGTTGCTCGGCGCTTCGGAATAGAGGAAGCGGGTGTTTTCGTCTATTTTAGACTTCCACTCTTCCACATCCTCCTGATGATGAACCCAGCGGACTTCTATTCCCCTTTCCTGCATCTTGCGCACAGAGAAGTGCTGGAAGGTTCCGCCGTAGAGCTGGACCGAGGAGACAAAGTTGATTTTTTCAGGCCCTTCTTTCTGCTTGACCAGGAAAGGATCGACAGCCGACATGATGGCTGACATTCCTGAAGCTGTCACCATGCAGGAAGTTTCGTATTTTGTTTTGTAAGCTTCGAGCAAAGCCAGAGTCCATTCCAGATAATTGGTTGTGGGATTGGTAATCCGGGTGTAGCACCAGGTTGGAATTAGATAAGCCAGGGCTGCCTCCAGCTCGTCAGAATCCCTGTAGGCTTGAGAGGTGGAGAGATAAAGAGGCTCGATGACAGCCCCCTGGTTACGGCTTAGGGCTTCCTCAACTGTGTAAAGGCCATGAACGGCCAGAGTGTCAAATCTTAATTTTTTTACCCGTTCAAGCTGTTCTCTTCTCTGCTCCAGATTTTTTTTCGCCTCTTCGATATATTTCATGACGCCCGGTCCGTATTTTTGGTTTTGAGTCATGATTCCTCCCTTTTTCATGATCCTCATAATTTTTTCTTGGCTTTATATTTCTTTATCACAGAACTCAACCTCTTCACCCCCTCGAATATCTCATCCTTTGTCGGGTAGGAGAAGTTGACCCTCATTGTATTATATTTACGGTAGCCTTCAGGATAAAAGACCTCGCCAGGGACAAAAGCCACCTTATCCTCAAGAGCCATATAAAATAGCTCTAAGGTATTTATCTCCTCCGGAACCTCAATCCAGAGGAAGAGTCCTCCTTCAGGCTTTGTCCATTTCGCTCCCATATCCTCGGAAAAATTCTCCTCCATGGCTTTGAGGAAGAAATCCAGCTTCTGGCTGTAATAACCGACGGCCTTCTTGAAATGGGCATCAAGGTTGCATTCCCGCAGGAAGACGGTGCAGATGTCCTGGTTGAGCTTAGGCGTGTTGAGGATGTTGCCGCTTTTTATGGCGTTGAACTTCTTGATGATTTCGGGCGGCCCGATGTTGAAGCCGACCCGAATTCCAGGGCAGAGGATTTTGGAGAAAGTGTAGATGCCGATGACATTCCCCTGGTTTTTATCCAGGGAATAGATTGAGGGGATGTTTTTCCCTCTGTACCTCAGCTCCCGGTAAGGGCTGTCCTCGACCAGAGGAATTCCGAATTTTTTGCTTAAAGAAAGAAGCACAAGTCTTTTCTCGAGAGAGAGTGTGATACCTGAAGGATTCTGGAAATCAGGGACGACATAGATGAATTTCGGCTTTTTCCCCTTGGAAAGGAGCTCTTCGACCCCTTGTTCCATTCTCTTGACATCAGAGCCGTCTTCTTGAATATCCTTGGCTATGTATTGAGCCGCTTCGAGCTCAAAAGCAGCCAGGGCGCCGCCGAAGGTGGGAAGGTCGATGACGATATAGTCTTGTAAATCCAGGAAAAGCCTTCCCAGCAGGTCCAGACCGTGCTGGCCTGAGGTGGTGATCATGATGTTCTCAGGCTCGATGAAAATGTCATCTTTCTTGAGATAATCGATAACCGCTTCCATCAGCTCTTTTTCTCCGGGGATGGAGGAATATTGAAGCGTAAGCTCCCAATCCTTCCAGAGAGACTTTTTTGCTGCCCTGTGGATGATGTCCAGAGGAAAGACTTCTCTGCTGGGCAGGCCGCCCGCAAAAGAGATTATCTTCGGGTCGTTGATATAGCCCAGCATTTTTCCGATGACATAGCCTTCGAAGCTCTTCATGTTTTGGGCAAAGAGCGCTTCGAAGAGAGCTCTTTGCTTGGTGCCGGATTTTTCCATCTTTATCTGAACCCTAGTTCTCGGAGGGCCTGTCTGTCATCGGCTTTTTTCAGGCCCTATCCTTTTTTATCTTATAACGCTGCGGATGGTCAAAGATATCGATGGCGTTGACCCTGGTGAGGAAGGTGGCTGAATGCACGGCTCCTTCAGGAATATAGTACCAGTCTCCTTTGCGGTAGACCTTGGTCTTGCCCTCTATGGTCAGCGACATCTTTCCTTCGACGACAATGCCCCATTGGGCGCAGTGGGAATGGGCCGGAACTACGCCGACCGGCTCGATGTCAAAAAAAACGACCTGCTTATCTTCACTTTGAAGGAGCCAGCCTCTTATTCCCTTCAAGGAAATGTCAACCTCGGGAAGATTCCTCACCATGCCAGGAAATGCTGTCCCTTCCCAATTTTTTTTATCATCTGTCATCTATTCCTTCCTTATCAAAAAATAGACTTGATATAGCCTCCGTCGACCTGAAGAGCCACACCGGTGATGTAGCTTGCTCTTTCAGAAGCAAGGAAAGCCACAGCATTGGCAATCTCTTCCGGGGTTGCCAGCCTGCCCATGGGAATGGATTTCTCGATGCTCTTATAGAAATCATCGGCTGTGCCTCTTCCGCTTTCCGCGAAAGACCTGGCAAGCTCTTCCACCCTTTCCGTCTTGGTGTATCCGGGACAGACAGAATTGACAGTGATTCCGTAAGGGGCAAGCTGGGTTGAGAGGGATTTGGAGAAGCCCAGAACACCTGCTCTCGAAGTGTTGGAGAGAATGAGGTTGTCGATCGGCTGCTTGGCTGAGACCGAAGCCATGAAGATAATTCTCCCCCAGCCCTGCCTCTTCATCAAGGGCATGACTTCATAGCAGAGGTTGACACTGCTTAAAAGGTTTAGCTCAAGAGCCTGCTGGTAGTCATCCGCAGAAAAATCCTCGGCCATTCCTGATCTCGGTCCTCCGGCATTCGAGACCAGGATGTCCACTGTCTTGAAAGCCTCGACAGCCTTCTTGACCAGGCTCCGCACCTCGGCTCTATTGGTGACATCGGCAGCAAAAGCCATGACTTCGCCATTTGTCTCGGCAGCGATCTCATCCCTGGCTTTGAAAAGCCTTTCCTTATTCCTGGCGCAGATAACAACCTTTGCGCCTTCCCTTGAAAGCTGGAGGGCGATGGCCTTTCCCAGGCCGCGGCTGGCCGCAGCCACGATAGCCACTTTATTCTTGATACCCAAATCCATCCCTTATCTCCTGCTTCTTTTCGGTCTATTCCAAGGGGTCATTTTTTGTAGGAAACTTTTGCAAACCTCGCCTCGTGCCCTCTTTTCATGATTTCTTTGGCATCCTTGTCGCAGCGGATACATTTATGGTAGATGACGTTGCCGATCAGCTCGGCCTTTTTGTTTCTCTCCTCATCCGAGAGGAAATAGGCTTCCATGGTGTCGTAGGGACGGGATTCTCCGTCGCTCTCATACTTGATTGTCAAATCTCTGCCCGCATCGAGCACCTTATGGGCGTTCTCAGTCCAGTTGAAGTCGGCTATGCCCAGGTCAGGATTGATCCTGATGTGGGCGGCCAGAAGGATTTTGGGTAGGCCAGAGGCTTCGATTTCATCATAGCACTGGATAAAAGTCTCGGCCGTTGCCGCATTTCCAATGTTAATCTCGTAGATTGGCGTTGTCCCGTCGTTGCGCAAGTATTCCTTGAAGATATTCAACAGCATCCGCAGCTGGATGGCGTTTTGGGTGGAGAGGAGCATCGATATCTTGAAAGAAATATTGGCAATTTCCCTGGCGTAGTAACAGGCAGCGACGATGGTCGACCAGCTAGGGTTCAAGAAGAAATTAGCGCCTGTTTCCAGAGCCGCCCTTGTGACTCCGTCGAGATAGACGAGGTGGTTGTTGTTTCCGACTTCAACTCCTCCCAAGTTTCCGTAAAGGGTACCCATGTTCTTCAGGATGACCTGGCTCAGTCCCTTTCCCAGGTCTCTGCGCTCGAACTTCTCGCCTGTCACTTTCTCCAGCCTTGCGAATTGCCCTTCAGGAAGCGGAGTTCCGATGAGGTTGGTGGAGCAGAACTTGCTTGCACCCAAAATATTCTCGGCCATGGCCAGTGTCGCGAGCAGGTCGCCGCTGTAGAGATAGTTTTCGGTCAGCCCCACGACTGAAATCATCTCTGTCGGGAATAGAACGTCAGCGTTCTCCGCAATTCTTCGGATACAGTCGAAGGTGGGACGAGCGGCCTGGAAACCTGAAACCTGGGTGGTGCAGATTCCCTTCTTGGATACCGTGATTCGATTCTTTTCGATGAAGTCCTCAACCTTGGCAAAATTTTTAGCGTATTCCTCAGCCTTTTCCAGCATCTGCCCGAATCCTTTTTGGGCGGCGATTCTTTTCCTTGTCTGATAATCCCTTTTCGATTCGATTTGCCAAGAGATTTCTTTTGCCCCGCCGTAGGAATCGATCAGGGCATCCATCGCCCTGAGGTCTTTTTTGCTCAAGAGCTTGAAGTGCATGCTCACTCCTTGTCTCGGATTCTTCAGTTTATGCTTATTTTTTATTTATATCGAGCTTCAAATCTTACTTGAAGAGACGGCGGTGAATGGCCAGCATATCGACCAGGATGGAGTATCCTGTCTCGATTTTTCCTGCTCCAGGTCCCTGGATGGTGACTTTTCCCAGGAGGTCAAGGTCAAAGCACAGAGCATTGTTGGCTCCCATGATTCTAGCCAGAGGGTCAGAGAGGGGGAGCTTTCGAGGAGAGACAGCGGGATGAACCTTGCCGTCTTCTTTTCTGGCTGAAGCGATGAGCTTGTATCTGTATCCCTGCTTTTTTGCAGCCTGGATTTGTTTCTTGGTCAGAGATGTTATTCCTTCCCGTTTGACATCTGAAGGCTTGATGTTCGCTTCGAGAAGCACATTGGAGAGGATAGTGATTTTGGCCAGAGCGTCGTAGCCTTCAACATCGGCTGTGGGGTCAGCTTCAGCATAGCCAAGGTTTTGGGCAAGTTTTAATGCCTTTCCATAATCCATGTTATCTTCTTCCATTTTGGAGAGGATGAAATTGGTTGTTCCGTTCAGAATTCCCTTTATTTCCTTGACCTCGTTTCCGGCAAAGCCATTCTCGAACAGGCTGAAGACAGGAGTCCCGCTCATCACCGTGCCTTCAATCCTAAAAAAAACATCGTTCTTGCGCGCCAATTTTTTCAGTTCAGCATAATAGAGAGCGGCCGGACCCTTGTTAGAGGTGACAACATGCTTTCCTCCGCGCAGGGCTTTTCTGATATAGCTCGTGGCCGGCTCGGCAGTCTTGATATCAGTGTAAGTCAATTCAGCAACGATATCGGCATCGCATTTTTCAATAATCTCATGGGGGTCTTTTCCCTCTGCTTCGTTATGCTTTCCGCCCAAATATTCGTCGATTCTCTTCTTTTGGTTGAGGAAATGGAGAAGTTTTTTGATGTTGACTCCTTCAGGGATGAGAATTGAGCCCTTGAGCTTGTCGCAGATGGCCACGATTTTCGGCTCAAAATCAAGCTTATTCCTCAATTCATCATTTTTTTCCTCAAGTATCTCCAGAAGACCCTGGCCCACTGTGCCGCAGCCGATGAGACAGATTTTGTATTCCATCTTTCCTTCCCTCCACAAAAAAGAAAAAACGATGTACAGCTAAAAAATTTGAAAATCACTATAACATATTCATTTTGGAAAGTGAATTCGGTTGTTTAAGTCAACTTTTTTTTCGTTTATATTAGTTTACATCGCTGGGCAAAAGGATAAAATGAGTAAGATGGATTGGAAGGAGGAATCATGAGAAAAACCGCTTTCGTTTTAGTCTTACTTATCTTGATTCCGGCATTCTTTTCCCAAGCAGAAGGAGTTGAGAAGGGCCTTAAGGTCTTCATTTCGGTGGATATGGAAGGAATATGCGGCCTCGTCAACTGGGATGAGACAGACCCGAAAGGACAGGATTATGCTCTATTTCGAAAGCTCATGACCGAGGAGGCGAACGCGGCCATAGAAGGAGCACTGCAGGCTGGAGCAACTGAAATTCTTGTCCGGGATGCCCATAATACTGCCCGCAATATCCTTCCTGATCTCTTGCGGCCCGAAGCCGTGCTGCTCCGCGATTGGTCTGGAGGTGTCTTGAGTATGATGGAAGGGATAGACGGAAGCTTTGATGCAGTTATTTTCGTCGGGTACCATGCCCGCTCAGGGACTCCCAATGCAGTTCTCAAACACACCATGAGCACAACCATCTACGATGTCATCCTCAACGGAAAAAAGATGCCTGAGGCAGGAATCAATGCCGCCATCGCCGGCCTTTTTGACGTTCCTGTTGTATTTGTCGCCGGAGATTTGGCTCTTACCCGGCAGGCCGAGGAGCTTCTGGGAAATGTCGAGACCGTTGCCGTCAAGGAAGGAATCGGAACCGCAGCTAAAATGCTTCACCCTCAAAAAGCGCGACAGCTGATCAAGGAAAAAACGGCAGAAGCCCTGAAGAGGCTAAAGGAGTTCAAGCCTTACAAACTCAATCCTCCCTTCACCATGGAAATCTCTTTTGCCGAAGAAGAAATTGCTGCAAGAGCTTCATGGATTCCAGGAGCAAAGAGGACAGCTGACAGGTCTGTTTCATTCACTAGCAGTGATTTTATGGAGGTTTTGAAGTTTTTCAGGTTGGCCCGCTTTTAATATTTTATAAATAAAGATGACCTCCCGCAGGATTTTGACCGCGAGAACTTAGGATAAAAAAAGGGGGCATCGACATGCCCCCTCTTAAAATTTCTTTTTCTGCGCTGCTAGATCTAACTGCTTTAGCCAGTTTCAGCTTGGCTGTTTGGGCACAGCCTGGGCCTGCTTGATCTGGCCTTCGATCCAGTCCGTGGTTACGCTCTTGGGCCTTTCGATGGGAAGCCCGAGCGCCCTGCTCCAGATCAACTGTGCGAGCACGCCCATAGCACGGGAAGCGCCGAAGAAGACTGTGTAGAAGTCCCATTCTTTAACGCCGTAGTGGTAGAGCAGACATCCGGAGTGAGCGTCGACATTCGGCCATGGGTTTTTCGCCTTGCCCTGCTCCATCAGAATGTCGGGAACGATTTCGTAAAGAGCGCTGACGATTTTGAAGATATTGTCGTCAGGAAGGTGCTTGAGAGCGAACTCCCGCTGGGCTGTGTATCTGGGGTCTGTCTTGCGGAGAACAGCATGGCCGTATCCGGGCACGACCTGGCCGGCATTGAGCGTATCCCAGACATATTTTTTCAGCTGGTCTTTGGTGGGCTCTTCGCCAATTTTTTCCATCAAGTCCCAGATCCAGCGCAGGACTTCCTGGTTGGCCAGTCCGTGAAGAGGCCCGGCCAAGCCGTTCATGCCAGCCGAGAGGCAGTAGTAGGCATCAGAAAGAGCTGAACCGACGAGGTGAGTGGTGTGGGCCGAGACATTTCCGCCTTCGTGGTCGCTGTGGATAACAAGGTAAAGCCGCATGAGCTCTTTGAAGGCTTCGTCCTTGACACCGAGCATGTGGGCAAAATTTCCACCCCAGTCAAGCTTGGGATTGGCGAGGATATGCTTCGCGCCCTTGTAAGATTTGCGGTAGATGTAGGCTGCAATCGCGGGGAGCTTGGCCAGAAGGTTCATCACGTCTTCGTAGGTCGGGTCCCAGTATTCCATCTTGCTTATTCCCGCTGTGTACTTCTTGGAGAAGATGGACTCTCTCTGAAGGGTGAGGATGCCTAAGGCGAACTGGGTCATGGGATGGACATCTTTGGGGATAGCTTTGAGGACGCTGACCAAGTATCTGGGAAGCTTGCTCCGCTTCTGCCATTCTTTGGTAATCTCTTTGACATCTTGGTCTGTGGGCATCTCGCCGAGGAGCAAGAGATAGAAGATTCCTTCAGGGAGGGGCTCTTCGCCTTTAGGGGCCTTGGGCAGCTTTTCTCGAAGCTCGGGAATGGTGAAGCCTCGGAAGCGAATACCTTCCATGGGGTCAAGGGCTGATGTTTCCCAAACCATGCACTTGACACCGCGCATACCGCCGTAAGCCTGGGCCACCGTGACATCGGAGACTTTCATCTCGCCATGGGCTTTCATGATGGCGCTGACTTTTTCGCGCATGGGGCCGATCTTTGCGGCAAACTTTTGCTTTAAAGAAGCCATTTAATAAACCTCCTTTTAGCTTTTAAAGCATAAATTTTATTAAAATCGATTTAAAAGAGATTTTTATATATACCATTGTGTACGAGTCAAGTCAATTTTTTAATTTATTGACTTTTATTTTTTTTAATAGTTTATTATTAAAGATGAAATTCTTGGCTTTCTAAGGAGATAAATATGGGAATTGCATTGGTACTGCTCATTGCCTTGGTGGTCATCGTCTTCATCTTCGTTGGTTTCTACAACAGCCTGATTGGCTTGAGGAACCGCTGCGACAACGCCTGGTCCCAGGTCGATGTTCAGTTGAGGCGAAGATACGACCTTATCCCTAACTTGGTGGAGACAGTCAAAGGTTATGCCAAGCATGAAAGGGAAGTTTTCCAGAGGGTCACTGAAGCCCGTTCTAAGGCCATGAACGCCGAGTCAGTTAAGGAACAAGGTGAGGCGGAGAACATGCTCAGAGGAGCTTTGAAATCTCTTTTTGCCGTCGTCGAGAATTATCCTGAGCTCAAGGCCAACCAGAATTTCTTGATGCTCCAGGAAGAGCTGGCCGGAACAGAAGGGAAGGTTGCCTATGCCCGGCAATTCTATAATGATTCAGTCATGAAGTTCAACGTCAAACAGCAGGTTTTCCCTTCCAACATCATCGCCCGAATGTTTAATTTCAAGGAAAGAGAGTATTTTGAGATTGAGGAAGCTGAAGCCAAGGGACCGGTGAAAGTACAATTTTAGCCGCCTATAATCGCCAGCCTTATTCAGCATGTATGAACAGATATCCCGAAACAAATGGAAGTCGTTCTTCCTTGTCCTGTTTTTCCTCTCTTGGGTTTTTCTTCTAGCCTGGCTTTTTGGAGAGCTGACAGGCTTCGGAACCGCGGCGCTTATTCTGGCTGCGGCCATCGCTGTGGCCTTGGCCTTTGGCAGCTATTATTACAGCGACAAGATTGTTTTAGCCATGAGCCGGGCTAAGCCGGTTGAGAAGCAAGATTATCCTTATCTTTACAATGTTGTTGAGGGCTTGGCCATTGCCGCCGGCCTGCCCAAGCCTCGCTGTTATATTATCGATGACACTGCGCCCAATGCCTTCGCCTCTGGTAGAAACCCGAAAAATTCAGTCGTGGTCGTCACCAAAGGCTTGCTCGAGAAACTGAACAGGGTCGAGCTCGAAGGGGTGATTGCCCATGAAATGTCCCACATCAAGAATTACGACGTTCTTGTTCAAACCCTGGCCGTGGTCATGGTCGGCATTGTCGCCCTGCTCAGCGACTGGATGCTCAGGAGTTTTTTCTGGGGAGGAGGGAGGAGAAGAGGAGGAACCAGTCGGGGAAAAGGCGGCAATGCTGCTGCCATACTGGTCGTGGTCGGATTATTGCTGGCTGTTCTTTCTCCGCTTATCGCTCAGCTCCTTCGCTTTGCCATCTCCCGCAAGAGAGAATTCCTGGCTGATGCCAACGGCGCTTTCCTCACCCGCTATCCACCCGGCCTTGCCTCAGCTTTGAAGAAGATTTCTGCTGACACCGAGCCTTTGGAAGCGGCCAACAAAGCCACAGCCCATCTCTACATCGTCAACCCGCTCAAGGATTTGAAGGGAGCGGTAAACAGCATGTTCAGCACTCACCCTCCAGTCGAGGCAAGAATCGCTGCCCTTGAAAAAATGTAGCGCTTTTTTTGTGACAAAATGGGAACTGTCTCTTTTTTCAGAGGGACTGTCCCCATTTTAACTACTCCTAGGCTTTCATTCGGTTTTTTCCGCGCCAAGCCCAGTCTTTTTTATAAGGCAATTAGAAACTGTTCTTCTCAGAGAAAAGTTATTGCAACAGCTCGGCGTTGTGATTATAATTTTAATACCCTGCGGCGGGGTCGTAGTTCAGTTTGGTTAGAACGCCGGCCTGTCACGCCGGAGGTCGCGAGTTCAAGTCTCGTCGGCCCCGCCATTC
>CAZJXZ010000078.1:0-11757 GCA_964549955.1 uncultured Eubacteriales bacterium | reverse complement strand
TCGCTCTCTCGGCCACGATGTACGTTTTCCGCTGCATCATCCGCGGCGATGTTCCTTACAATTCAGGGTTGTTGAGGCCGATCAGGCTCATCGCGCCAGAAGGCAGCGTTGTCAATGCCAGGCCGCCGGCAGCCGTGGCCGGAGGGAACGTCGAAACTTCGCAGCGGATCACCGATGTTTTGCTCGGGGCTCTGGCCAAAGCTATCCCGACGGCAATTCCGGCCGCTTCAAGCGGCACGATGAACAACGTGACCTTTGGCGGGATGAATCCAGCGACGTCGCGAAACTTTGCCTATTATGAGACTATCGGCGGAGGAATGGGAGCCAGCCCGGAGCGCGATGGGCTGAGCGGCGTCCATACCCACATGACGAATACCCGCAATACTCCAGTCGAGGCTCTCGAGCACTACCTTCCGATCCAGGTCAGACGTTATTCGCTCAGAAAGCATTCCGGAGGAAAAGGAAAATTCACAGGAGGCGACGGCATCGTGCGCGAGTATGAATTTCTTGCCCAGGCTCAAGTCAACATCCTTTCCGAGAGGCGGCGGTATTCGCCTTACGGACTGGCCGGAGGAGCTCCAGGAAAGAAGGGGAGCAACATTCTGCTTCGGAAGGGAAAAAGAAGAACCCTCGGCTCCAAGGCCTCCTTCCGGGTCAATCGAGGAGACAAGGTCATCATCGAAACGCCGGGAGGCGGCGGTTACGGGAGAAAGCATCCGTAAATACATGATATGAAGAGGATCAGGCTGGGTGTCGAGAAGACCGTATGGAAGGCGAAGGCAGAGTGGTTCGAAAGCACGCAGCTTTTGCCCCAGCGAGGCAAAAGCTGCTCGGTTCAAGGCTTCGCTCTCCTCTCTCTTCGAGAGAGGAGCCTTGCCCGCTCAGCCTTTCACACGGCTTTCTCACCACTCTGCCTTCGCCAAGTGGGGCAAAAGCGGCGCGTCTTCGAGACACCCAACCTGATCCATAACAAAGTTTAAGGAACGCTGGCAAAAAGTGAACGGCTCCTCACAACCTTGGCATAAATCGATAACCTCTTCCCAAAAGAAAGCGCTCCTCTCTGCATCTCTTGGCTGGATGCTGGACAGCATGGACATCATGCTCTATGCCATGGTCCTGACGCATCTCATGAAGGAGTTTGGGATGTCGACGGCCACAGGCGGGTTGATGGGTTCGCTGACGCTTCTCGCTTCGGCCGCGGGAGGCATCCTTTTTGGTCTCATTGCCGACAGGTTCGGCCGGGTCAAAGCCCTCATGGGCAGCATCCTGATCTATTCTCTTTTTACCGGAGCCTGTGGACTCTCTCAGAGCATCATGCAGCTTGCCATTTTCCGCGTTCTTCTGGGACTGGGCATGGGCGGAGAATGGGCAACCGGCGCAGCGCTCGTTGCTGAGACCTGGCCTTCTGAGCATCGAGGCAAAGCTTTGGGACTCATGCAAAGCTCGTGGGCCATCGGATATGCCCTGGCCGCAGCAGTCACCGCTCTCATCCTTCCCCGTCTGGGGTGGCGGGGTGTATTCTTCGTCGGCGTTCTACCCGCGCTTTTGACTTTGTGGATCAGGCGGCATGTCGAGGAGCCGGAGATCTGGAAGAAAATCGCTGCGCAGAAGAAGAGCACCACAGCCAGAGCGAATCTTTCAGAAATCTTCCGCCGACCCCTTCTGAGAAATACGGTCATCACCAGCCTGATGAACGCCGGCACAATGTTCGCCTGGTGGGGGCTTTTCACCTGGATTCCAGCTTACCTTGGCCTTGCTCCTGACCAGGGCGGCATGGGGTTGAGCATTGCCAAGACATCCTCCTGGATCATTGTCATGCAAACAGGAATGTGGCTGGGATATGTGAGTTTCGGATTTATCTGCGACAAGGTCGGCCGGAAAAAAACCTATATCATCTATCTTTTTGCGGCAGCTGCCTTAGTTCTCCTTTACAGCAACGTGAGAGACAACACTGCTCTGCTTCTGCTCGGCCCGTTCCTGGCCTTCTTCGGCACAGGCTACTACTCCGGGTTCGGCACGATCACGGCTGAGATCTTCCCCACGCACATCCGGGCTTCAGCCCAAGGATTTACTTATAACATCGGCCGAGGGCTGAGCGCCCTGGCGCCTTTCACCATCGGGGCTCTGGCCAAAACATACGGCCTTTCCCTGGCTTTTTACCTCACCGCTGCTTTCTTTCTCTTTTCTGCTGCCGTCGCCTTTGCTCTTCCTGAGACAAAAGGAAGGTCACTCGAATAACGTGGGAACGTTTGCCAAGATGTTGCCGTAATTATCATTCAGGGTGAGGGAAAAAAGAAAAAGCATGCGAGATGAGAAGGAAAATTTCTCCTATTCCATGCCCAAAACCTCACGATAACCGACAATGTCCAGAAATCCATGGCCGCTGACGTTGAAGGCGATGGTTTTTTTCTCGCCGGATTCGCGGCATTTTATGGCCTCATCAATCGCACAGCAGACTGAATAGGCAGATTCCGGCGCCGGAAGCCAGCCTTCTGTCTCCATGAAGAGCTTCGCCTTCTCGAAGACGTATTTCTCATCGCTGGGATAGGCGATGGTATCAATGTATCCTTTGTGCCGCAAAAGGCTGATGATCGGCGAACATCCATGATACCTCAGGCCATCGCCTTTGATCGGGGCCATGTCCGTCTTGTGTCCCAGAGTATACATCTTCAGCATCGGAGTTATCTCGGCATAATCGGCGAAGTCATATTCATATTTTCCCTGTAGGTTCGGTGCGACCTGATTCTGGGCAGCGATGAATTTAATCTTTTTTCCCTTCTTCAATACGTCTCCGACAAATGGAAGAGCGAACCCGCCAAAGTTTGACCCGCCGCCAAGGCAGGAGATAACAATATCAGGATAATCATTGAAGTATTCAAACTGCTTTTGTGATTCGAGCCCGATGATAGTTTGATGCATCAGGACATGATTCAAAACCGAGCCTAGGCTGTATGTTGCCTTGGGGTCTTTTTGCGAGTCTTCCAGGCCTTCAGAGATGGCGATGCCAAGAGAGCCGACATGCTCAGGATTTTTATCATAGAGCTTCTTGCCAAAATCAGTCATCGGGCTCGGCGAGGCATAGACATCTGCTCCCAAAAGCTTCATGAAACTTAATCTGTCTTTCTTCCAGTTGTAGACGCTTCGCACCCAGAAGACTGTGCATTTCAAGCCGGTCACAGCTGCAGCATAAGCGAGCGCTGTCCCCCATTGCCCGGCGCCGGTTTCGGTTGTCACCCTGTTAAAGCCCTGATTTTTGGCGTACCAGCATTGGGCCAGGGCGGTATTAACTTTATGGCTGCCGGTTGGGCTGAAAAATTCACCTTTGTAATAGAGCCTGGCCGGAGTATCGAGTTTCTTCTCCAAGTTCGTCGCCCGGAAAAGGGGCCTTGGCCGGCCGGCTTTGGCATATAAATCCAAAATTCCTCCAGGAATATCAATCCAGTTTTTATTTGAGAATTCCTGGTTTAGGCATTCACCGATCATAAGGTTAGGCAAATTTTTTATGCGTGAAGGCCCTTCTTTAGGGTCTGCAGGTGGAGGCAACGGCTCAGGCAGGTCAGGCAAAATGTTATACCACTGAGTCGGCATTTCATCGAATTTTAAGATGGCAATTGTTTTCATTTATTTCTCCTTATTATTTGTTTTTATTAGTAGAACTTTTTTTATGAGATCGCCATGTCGCTTCGCTCCGCGCGATAACATTACTTGATTGCCACGTCGCTTCCCACCACGCTCCGCTCGCAGCTTCAGCTTTTCCTGGCGATGAAACTTTAATTATTGCGTTTGTATTAGTCATAAAATCCAGTTTAAAAGGAAACAAGCTTTTTAAAAAGGCGAAAACGCTTTTCTATCTCTGATAGGGATAAAGCTTTAAAGCGGTCTATGCCAAAATCCTCGATGACAAAAGAAGCCAGAACACTTCCATAAACAGAAGCCTTGCGGATCTTTTCCTTCTCTCCGAAGGCGTTGACTTTATCCAGATAGCCCAGGAAAGCCCCGGCAAAGCTGTCCCCTGCTCCTGTTGGGTCGACGACTTCTTCGCAGGGATGCGCCAGAACGCCGAAAACGAAATCTTTCCCAAGGACAAGCGCGCCGTGCTCTCCCTTTTTGATGACAACAAGGGAAGGCCCCATCTCCAGAATTTTCTTACCGGCCTTGATCAGATTCGACTCTTTGGCCATCATTTTTATCTCTTCATCGTTGGCAAAATAAATATTGACCTTCTCCAGGACTCTCAAGAGTGAAGCGTGCTTGGTTTTGATCCAGAGGTTGATGGTGTCCATGGCCACCAGCTTGGGTGCCTCGACCTGAGCCAGGATATCTCCTTGGAGGTCAGGGTCGATATTCGCCAGAAAAACAATGTCAGCTTTGCTGTAGTCGGGCGGAAGCTGCGGCATAAAATCCGCAAAGACATTCAACTCTGTCTTAATCGTCGTCCTTTGATTGGGGTCCTCGCCGTAGCGCGCTTCCCAATGAAAAGTCTTTCCCGGCCGAATCTCCAGGCCGCGAATATCGACTCCTCTGCTCTTGAAAAACTCAATCGTCTCCTTCGGGAAATCCTCGCCGACAACGGCCACGATCATCGGCTTGGTGAAAAAGCTCGCAGCCAAGCAACAATAAGTCCCTGACCCGCCTACAATTTTTTCCCTGCGGCCATGAGGCGTCTCAAGGGTATCAAAGGCAACTGAACCGACAATAACCAAGCTCATCAGTGATTGACCTTCTGATTATTTGATGTATTTCCCGATGATAAAGCGCAGCTTCTCTTTAAGCTGCGGCGGGATGAGCTTTGCCTGAGTCACGATACAGTTTTGTAGGGAATGGGCACACTCGCAGCTCCTCTGGGCAGGAAGGGCGGCAACAGCTTTTTTGATGATGGCCTTAGCGTTGTGGATATTCTGGCGTACATTCTCAAGAATCAGCTCGACTGAAACCTGTTCCTCAAGCCTATGATGCCAGGTGTCATAATCGCTGACCAGGTTCATGGTCGCATAGCATATCTCAGCCTCCCGGCAGAGCTTCGCTTCGGTTACGCCTGTCATGCCGATGACATCCAGGCCCCAGGAGCGGTAGACAAGAGACTCAGCTTTGCATGAAAAAGAAGGGCCTTCGATGCAGAGGTATGTTCCTCCTTTATGGACTCTTAGCCCGAGCCCCTTGCCGGTCTCAAAGAGAAGACCGCAGAGCTCAGGACAGACAGGCTGGGCAAAGCTGATGTGGGCGGCGATTCCCTGGCCGAAAAATGTGTTCTGCCGCGTTGTTCTATCGAAAAATTGGTCGGAGAAAATAATATCTCTCGGCCTGATTTCCTCTTTCAACGACCCTACGGAATTGACAGAGATGACCCTTTCCACACCGAGCATCTTGAAGCCATAGATGTTGGACCGGTAGTTTATCTCTGAGGGAATGAGGCTGTGACCTCGGCCGTGGCGGCTGAGAAAGGCAACTCTTTTCCCTTCAAGGGTGCCGATAATGTAGGAGTCGGAGGCTTTCCCGAAAGGAGTCCAAAGCCTCACTTCCTTTATGTCTTCAATTCCCTCGACCTCATAAAGTCCTGTCCCTCCCAGGATTCCTATCTCCACCTGAGGGAGCTTCGCAGCTTTCTTTGCGCCCATCTTTTCTCCCAAAGCAAGGTTATTGATATATAATTAATAAAATGTCATGTCAAGCCAAAGCAGAATTCGACTTTTTTCAGATAAAATTTGACTTGATAAAAGAGATATCTGAACTCGCCAAAATCATCTAATACGAACGCATCAAATAAAATGTCATTGCGAGGAGCGGAGCGACGAAGCAATCTCGCAAGAAAAATAGATTGCTTCGTTTCACTCGCAATGACAAGGTGATGACCACGGCTCTGCGCGCTTCGCGACGAATTCGTCAGACGGCCATGCTCCCTATGATCGCTCGGCATTTCATTGTCACAAGATTTGTTGCGTTTATATTAGTTGTGATAAACTTAAAAAAAGCGATAATTTTCTTTAAGCCAGAAAATGACGGCCGCTCAATATCTCGCATTCTTAAACACAGCCACTGATCTAATAATTATAACGATTTTTATCTTTGCTTTCTTGAAGGCTGAAACGAATTTGAAAATAATCTTAGCCGTAATTTTGGCCCTTCTTCTTTTCTCCCCTCGCCTCATCCATGGCCCCGCCATATTCTGGATATTCTATGTAGGTAAAATCATCTTTGGCATCGGATGCTATCTCTACTTCAAAGCATCAAGGTATTAATTCTCGTTATTTTTTGATACCTAAGGGCTCAGGCTGGTTGTTTCGAAACGTATAGGGCTATTACTGTCAAGCGAAGGCAGAGTGGCGAGGAAGCCGTGTGAAAGGCTGAGCGGGCATGGTATACAAAAAGGGGACAGTCCCTTTTCTTAAGAGGGACTGTCCCCTTTTTGGAAGAGCGAAGCCTTGAACCGAGCCGCGTTTGCCGATTTGTGGCATGCCACAAATCAGTTGGGGGAGCCGAGGGGGTGTGTCCCCCCGGTCGCAGGGCGCAAGCCCGAGAAGGGAAGGCAGGGAGCCCCGATGGAATCGGGGCGACCGTCGGAAGGGGGAAGCGAAGCTGTTCCCCCTCCGAGTCATCGCTGGGGCAAAAGCTGCGTGCTGACGAACCAATCTGCCTGAGCTATCTTTTGATTTTTCAGCAGGAAAAGATTATTCTATTCAACGAAAGGAAAGAAGATGCCTCCAAAATTTGAAAGAGGAGAGCTTGTTGATCTTCTCCGCCGTGCAAACCGAGTGGCTGTGCTGACCGGGGCCGGGATTTCGGCCGAGTCAGGAATTCCGACTTTCCGCGGAGAAGAGGGATTGTGGAAGAAATTCCGGGCAGAAGAGCTGGCCACTCCTGAAGCCTTCAGCCGCGACCCAAAGCTTGTCTGGGAGTGGTACGATTGGCGGCGGGGAATCATTGCCCAGAAGATGCCCAACTCAGGGCATAAAGTCCTCGCCAGCTGGGAGAATGCCTTTCCTGCCTTTTCTCTCATCACCCAGAACATCGACGGCCTTCACCAGAAAGCAGGCTCGAAGAATATCTCAGAGCTTCACGGCAACATCTGGAAAGTGAGGTGCACTGAGGAAGGGACGGTCACCGAAAATTACGAAACTCCTCTAAAAGATATCCCTCCCCGCTGCCCCTCCTGTGGAGCAGTTCTTAGACCTCATGTTGTCTGGTTTGGTGAATCTCTTTCATCTGCGGTGCTCAACACAGCTTTCCTCCTCAGCTCAACCTGCAATGTCATGTTCGTCATCGGCACTTCAGCCGTTGTCCAGCCTGCAGCCTCGCTTCCTATTGCCGCCGCTGAGTCAGGAGCCAAGATCGTGGAAATCAACCCTGACCCCACGCCGCTGACATCCTACGCCGATTTTTCTATCAGAGGAAAAGCCGGAGAGATTTTGCCCATGATCGATAGAGAATTGCGCGCCTTTATCAAATCTTTAAAGGAATGATTCAAGATGAAATATGTCTATCTCGACGCCTCAGCCGGTTTGAGTGGGGACATGGTCCTCGCTGCTCTCCTTGACTTGGGAGTCTCCCCTTCCTTCTTCAAAAAAGAAATCGCTGGTTTAAAACTCGGCGTGGACATTCAAATCAAGGAAACAAAGAGGGCATCTCTTCGAGCGCTGAAGGTGGATGTCAAGGTTAAAGCCAGAAAGAGTCCGGAGCGCAGGTGGGAAGATGTCGAGAGTCTGATAAGGAAGGCTCCCTTTTCTTCTTTTGTAAAAAAAAATTCGTTGGCCATCTTCAAAAGCCTTTTCCAAGCTGAGGCAGCAGTCCACGGCCACGACTTCGAACGCTCTCACCTTCATGAGGCCGGCGCTGATGACGCGATTGTCGATATCATCGGAACCTGCCTTCTGCTTGAGTTTCTCGGCATCAGCGAATTCTACTGCTCGCCTTTGAACCTCGGCCAGGGATGGGTCAAGACATCTCATGGAGTTCTTCCTGTTCCTCCGCCAGCAGTGGCCGAGCTCTTGAAAGGCATCCCGGTCTATTCAGCCTTGGTCAAAGAAGAGCTGGTTACGCCGACCGGAGCAGCGATCGTCTCGACTTTAACAAAAAAATTCGTCCACTTTCCAGAAATCTCCTACGAAAGAATAGGCTGCGGAGCCGGAGCCAGGAACTTTCCCAGCTTTCCCAACATCCTGAGAGCTTTCTACGGAAACAGTGAGGAGTTTCAGGCCGGGAAAAAAGTCTATCTCATCGAGACGACCATAGATGATTCCAGCCCGCAAATCCTGGCCGCTTTCTTTGACAAGGCTTTTGAGCTTGGTGCGCTGGACGTGTTCTTCACGCCGGTGCTTATGAAAAAAAACAGAATGGCCACAAAATTGACCGTCCTGGCTGAGATTGATAAAATGGATAGCCTTATCCAGGCAGTCTTCAGAGAAACAAGCTCGATAGGCGTCCGTTATTTCCCGGTTGAAAGGCGGGTGCTGGAGAGGCAGATAAAAAGGGTTAAGGTTTTCGGGGAAGATGTTGCCATCAAAACGTCCCGTCTTGAGGGAAAAGAGGTCAATGCCCAGCCTGAATTTTCGGATTGCCTGAAGCTGGCAAAAAAGAAGGGCGTTCCTCTTAAAGAAGTTATGAAGCTTGCACTCGATGAATTCTCTAAAAAAAAGAAAATTGACCGAGAGCAGAGAGGGGATAAAGCCTGACAATCTCTTTCAAAGATAAGGAGAAAAAAGTGGACCTGAAAAAGATTGAACGCGGAGTCAAACTCATCCTTGAGGGTGTCGGCGAGGATCCCAAGCGCTCAGGGCTCAAAGACACGCCGCAAAGAGTTGCTCGGATGTTCTCTGAAATCCTGGGCGGAATAAAGGAGAATCCTGAGAACCACCTTCGGGTGACTCATCAAGAAAAGCATGATGAAATGGTCCTCATCAAAAACATCCCGCTCTACTCGATGTGCGAGCATCACCTCCTTCCTTTTGCCGGAGTCGCCCACGTCGCCTATATACCCAAGGGAGGAAGAATCGTAGGGTTAAGCAAGATTGCCAGGGTGGTCGATATTCTCTCCCGCAGGCTTCAAGTCCAGGAAAGGCTGACCAAGCAAGTCGCTGACCTGATCATGGAATTCCTCAAGCCTCTGGGAGTCATGGTTGTCATCGAAGCCGAGCACATGTGCATGTCGATGCGGGGTGCGAAGAAGCCAAAATCTTTGACCATTACCTCAGCCGTCAGAGGCTCTTTTCGCACACATGGAGAGACGCGGGCTGAGGCCATGACTCTGATCAAGGGAGGTACTTTCGGTGCCAAAGAAGTCTAAGGACTCTTTCTACATCACAACCCCTATCTACTATGTCAATGACATCCCTCATATCGGTCATGCCTACACGACAATCATCGCCGATGCTCTGAGCCGCTTCAACAAGCTTCAAGGAAAAGAAGTCTTCTTCCTCACCGGCACTGACGAGCACGGGCAGAAGGTGGAAAAGGCGGCAACAGAGAAAGGATTGCGACCGATAGAGCTGGCCGACAAGGTCGTAGGAAGGTTCAAAGAGCTGTGGAAAGCCCTCAACATTTCCTATGATTATTTTATCCGCACCACTCAGCCCTTGCATGAAAAGGGAGTTCAGAAGATATTCCAGAAATTAAAGGATAAAGGAGATATCTATAAAGGAGCCTACACCGGCTGGTACTGTGTATCGACTGAACATTTCTTGGCCGATGATGTCCCTCTGCAAGAGGGTGGATACAAAATCTGCCCGGAATGCAATGTCAAAGCCACTATCGTCTCTGAAGAATGCTATTTCTTCAGACTCTCGGCTTACCAGAAGCCACTCCTCGATTTCTACGCCCGCAACCCGAAGTTTGTAAGGCCTCAAAGCCGGATGAACGAAGTGGCGAGCTTTGTCCGGCAGGGGCTCAAGGACTTGAGCATCACCCGCAGCTCGGTGCGCTGGGGAATCCCGGTTCCTGACGACCCAGAGCAGACCATCTATGTCTGGTTTGACGCCCTCCACAACTACCTGACAGGAATCGGCTATGACTGGAATATGGACCTTTTAAAAAAATTCTGGCCGGCCAATGTCCACCTCATCGGAAAAGACATCCTCAGATTCCACGCTATCTTCTGGCCGGCTTTCTTGATGTCTGCCGACTTCCCTCTTCCTCAAACAGTCTTCGGGCACGGCTGGTGGCTGAGGGACGAGACAAAGATGTCCAAATCCAAGGGCAATGTCCTCGACCCTTATCTCATCCTCAAGGATTTCGGGCCTGATCCTCTGCGGTATTTCCTACTGAGGGAGATTCCCATCGGCCTCGACGGAAACTTCTCCCACGAGGGCTTTGTCCATCGCGTGAACTCAGACCTAGCCAACGATTTGGGCAACCTCATCCAGCGCACTCTGACCATGATCCAGAACTATTTTAAGGGAAAAATCGAGGAAATCGATAAAGAGCAAGCAGAGGATAAGAAGCTCCGCCTGGAATTTGAAAGCCTCAAAGAAAAAGTTATCGCCTTCTACCAGGATTATGCTCTGGGCAAAGCTCTTGAAGAAATCTGGGTTTACATCACCTTGGTCAACAGATATCTGGCGGCCCATGAACCCTGGAGACTGGCCAAAGATGAATCAAAGAGAAAAAGGCTGGGAAGAATTCTCTATCAGGCGGCCGCAGCCATCAGGGCGATCAGCTATCTTCTTTTCCCGGTCATGCCCGAATCATCACAGAAAATCTGGAAATTTCTTGGCGAGCAAAGAAGCATAGAAGAAGAGACGCTCACAGAACTGCGGTTTGAAAACTTCAAAGTCGGGCAGAGAATCAAAGAGCCTGCTCCTCTTTTCCCCAGAGTCTCCCTCAAAGACTTTTTAAAAGAGGAACCGCAGCCTGCTGCTGCCAGGAAGGAGGAAAAAATGGAGTACGTCACTTTTGATGAATTCAAGAAAATGGACCTTCGAGTCGGTGAAATCCTTAAAGCCGAGAGAGTCGCAGGAACAGACAAGCTAATCAAGTTTGAGGTCGATATCGGAACAGAAAAAAGGACGATGGTCGCTGGGGTTGGCGACGTCTATTCACCAGAAGAACTCATGGGCAAAAAAGTCACAGTCATCGTCAACTTGAGACCTGCCATTATCCGCGGAATCGAATCCCAGGGCATGCTCTTAGCGGCAGAAGTAGGAGGAAAGGCGATCATCTCTTTCTTTGATAAGAATGTGCAGACCGGCGCTAAGGTCAGATAAGCGAAAGACTCTCCGACTTTGCTTCTGGGTCAAGAAAAAGCTTAGGAATTTGCTTTCTCTAGAATTCTAAAAGCGAGACGAGTTTTTTCGCTTCGTGGTGCTATGAGTCAATTGAAGAGAAGAGAATTTTTAAAAGAGAGTGTTGTCGGCATCATCGGAGCGAATCTCACCTTTTCGAAGCCGAAAAAATTGATGAAAGAGGCAAGAATAGACAAAGAAGAAACAGATGTCCTGGTCAAGGTTCTGGGCACGGCTCAAGATGGGGGTCTTCCCCAAGCAGGCTGTTACTGCCAGAACTGCCTCAGAGCTAAGAAGGAGAAGGGATTTTCGCGCCTCGTCTCATCGCTGGCTGTGCTCGACCTTCGAGAAAAAAAATTCTTCCTGCTCGATGCTACGCCTGACCTTCCGGCCCAACTGGATATGGCCTTTGAAAGGCTTGATCTTGAAAGACAGGGGTCGAAAAAGTCACCTCAGGCTATTCTTCTCAGCCATGCCCACATCGGACATTACGCGGGCCTAATCTTTTTTGGCTATGAAGCCATGTCCGTCTCTGGACTTCCCGTCT
>CAZJXZ010000077.1:0-12018 GCA_964549955.1 uncultured Eubacteriales bacterium | reverse complement strand
CCGTCGATCCGAAGTCTGCGGATTTTATGAATTTCACCGAGGGAAGTCAGCCGCTGGTGGATGCCGCATTTCTGGCCCAAGCATTGATAAGAGCGCCTCGTCAGTTGTGGGGCAACCTTGATGAGGGGACGCGTCATCATCTCATCAATGCTCTTCGCTCCACTCGGGCAATAAAGCCTCCCTTCAACAACTGGCTGCTTTTCAGCGCTATGGTCGAGGCTGCTTTGCTCAAGTTCGATGGGAACTGGGACCCGATGCGGGTTGATTACGCTCTAAAGCAGCATGAGCAATGGTACAAAGGGGATGGAGTTTATGGAGACGGCCCGGAGTTTCACTGGGATTACTACAATTCCTATGTCATCCAGCCGATGCTGGTCGACATCATCAGGACATTGAAGGATGCCGGACAGGCTTCTGAGGAGCAATTCCAGAGAGTGACGGCCAGGGCCAAGCGCTATGCCGCTGTTCAAGAACGTCTGGTCTCGCCTGAAGGGACTTTCCCTGCTCTAGGTCGGTCTTTGGCTTACCGATTCGGCGCTTTTCAGCTCCTGTCGCAGATGGCGCTGATGCACGAGCTTCCTGAGGAGGTTCAGCCAGCTCAAGTCCGCTGTGCCCTGACAGCCATCATCCGCAGAATGGCCGAAGCTCCGGGAACATTCGACGGGAACGGCTGGCTCAGGATTGGCTTCTGCGGCCATCAATCCTCTATAGGCGAAGGATATATCTCGACCGGAAGTCTTTATCTTTGCACGGTCGGACTTCTTGCCCTCGGCCTTCCTGCAGACGATGTTTTCTGGAAGAGCCCGCCTGCGGACTGGACAAGCAAAAAAATCTGGTCAGGCCAAGAGGTGAAGGCTGATCATGCCCTGAGGAATTAATTTCTCTCCAAGGGAAATCCTTAAGTTCTGAGGATTAAATCAAATAATTTTTTATAGAGGTTTACTACTATAAACGCAATAAATTTTGTTAAATTGTCATGGCGAGCGACCGAAGGGAGCGTGGCCATCTCTTAAGATTAATTTTGTGAGATCACCACCTCGCTTTGTTCCTCGCGATGACACTTTTATTATTGCGTTTATATTAAAAAGCTTCGCCGGCAGTGAAGTATATTCCCGAGCATCCTTGGCCATAGCCAAAATCTAACCTGAGGTTTGTCCCTTCTTTGCGGACGATTTTGTAGCGGAGGCCCCAGCCGAGCGAATATTTGAAGTCTTCAAGTTTGAAATGATTAAATTTATCTGCCACATCACCCCAGCCTGCAAAACAAACCATTCCAATCCTTCGCCAGATAGGTAACCGGTATTCTACCTGAAAAGCAACGAGTATCTTATCCCTATAGCGCCCGCTGTAATATCCGCGCATCGTGCTTTGCCCTCCCAGCTTGGAGAGCATATAGAAAGGCGAAGAGCCGGATGCCGATTGCATAAAGGCCTGGAGAGCAAGAACATGGCTGGAAAAAAGCGGTATGTACTTTCTCAAATCGACATCGACCCTGACGAAGCTGTAATCGCTTGCCAGCGCCTGTCCGTAAAAATTTGTTGAGAGCTCAAAGTAGTCTCCTCGGGTTGGATAAAAAATATTATCCCGGCTGTCTAACTTTAGGATGAATCCTGCGCCTGATATTTTTCCGCCTTTGGTTCCTGAGATTTCTCCTCTGGCCAGCATCCCGTCTTCTTTTTCAAATTTAAGAATCTTGAAATCTTGGAATTTGTATTGAAGGCCAGCGTATATTTTCTCCTTCGGCCATATCTTTTTCTGAAAAGAGAATTCGATGGAGACGGTTCGAGGCGTGTAATCCTCTGCTACCGACTCTGGGGTGTTGTTGCCGATTCCGTAGAATTTTTCAGGAAATTTTTGTGAACTCAAGTAGCTTGTAAGAAAATATTTTTCTTCTTTCAAATAGAGTTCAGGCATGAATTCAATCACGAACTGCTTATTCTGGGTGTAGATAAAGTCAAACAGCAGAGATGAAGGTCTTGTCGTTATTTCGCTTTTGCCCAGACGGAAGGCGTAGAGTCCGCCCGCCCCTGCAGCCCACCTCGTTTCAGGCGTGTAGAAGATTACAGGCAGGACAACCAGGCTCGTCTTTTTCGCTTCGGTTTTATTTTTTTCCTGGCCATTGCTGCAAAAGCAAATGCTCGAAGAAAAAAAATAGGCTAGGGCTGTTAAAAATAAAAGAAATAAAGATTTTCTCATTGATTTCCTGAAATAATTATTGGCGTTGTAGCATAGGATAAGAATAAGTCCAAGTCAAGAACTGGTTTTTCTCTCGATTGAAATTTTTCTCCCTCTCAGGTCATTCTTCCAAGAGATTGATGACTGAGATTTTGCTCTGAAAGAAGAAGATAACGAGTTGTTTCTTAAATAGGTTTGGATTTCATCCGAGGAGTTGATAAGCTTTTAAAAAATAATATTCTGAGTTTATTATGTGATTAAAGGTCATTGGTAAAAATTAGCAAACTCTTAACAAAAGTTTGACAATTTTTTTATCGAGGGCAGGTTCGCCGACCATTTTCCAGGCCCCTTTCCAGCTCCAATCATAAAGCTCGGGATAGGATTCGGCTTCAAAAACGAAGGTTCCCTCCGGCTTGGCTTATCTGATGCCGGGTGGTATGTCCATCCGGATTTTGCCATGAGTAATCACTTAGCTATGAGCTTCTTTCTTGCAGCCGGTGGCGAAAGTACATATCAGATTGGATTAACATTAAGATTTAAATTCGGCGCTCGATAAATATATTCGATAGAGTAGAAACCAATTCCGGCCAACTTTTTCTATCTTCTTCCTTTTTTAAGATTGAACTTCATTTTTTCTTTGGTGTAAGCTTATCATGAAAAGTAAGAAAAAATCATTTGAAGGAAAAGGATTATGAAGAATTTTCAATCAACGAGAGGCAAACAATGAACAAAAAGATCAGGTGGGGCATTCTGGGCTGCGCAAGGATTGCCCAGAGCGCATTGATTCCTGCTATCCGAGAAGCAAGCAATGGAGTTCTTTGGGGAATTGCCGCTCGTGACGAGAAAAGAGCTCGAAAATGGGCAGGAAAATACAAATTTCAGAAGTTTTACAAAGACTATCAAGCTCTGCTGGATGACCCCGAGATCGATGCCGTCTATATTCCGCTGCCCAACCATCTGCATTGCGAGTGGACCTGCCGCGCTGCCAAGGCAGGGAAGCATATCCTCTGCGAAAAGCCTTTAGCCCTGAATTCTGGCGAAGTCCAGAGAATGATTCGCGAAGCTGATAATGCAAAAGTTATCTTGATGGAAGCCTTCATGTACCGCTTTCATCCTCAAATTGAAAAAGCATTGAAGCTGCTGGCCTCAGGAGAAATCGGTGAGCTCCGTTTTTTCCGGTCGTCGTTCACCTTTATGTATGCAGGAGATAAAAAAAATTACCGCTGGTCTCCGCAGATGGGCGGAGGAGCGCTTTACGATGTCGGCTGCTACACGATCAACGCTTCCCGCCTCGTTTTTGGCGAGGAGCCGATTTCTGTCTATGCCAGAGCCCATGTTCATCCCCGCTTTAAAGTGGATTTATCCACGAGCATGATTCTTGAGTTTCCAGAAAACAGGATTGCGCTCCTGGATTGCAGCTTTGATTCCCAGTTCCAGAGCTATTTTGAAATTGTCGGCAGAGAAGGAAGGATAACCCTTCCCCGCTCCTATTCTGCCAAGCTGCTGGATGTTTCGATTTTGGTGCTAAAAGGAGATGAACTCAGAACGATTGCTATTCCCTCAATAAACCAGTATACAAGGATGGTCGAGCATTTCGGGGAATGCGTCATCAAAAGCCAGCCGCCACGCTATCTCGCAGACGACTCGTTTAAGAATATGCAGGTTATCGATGCTGCTTTCGAGTCGATTAGGACTGGCCGGCCTGTAAAATTGTGAAAGAAGTGCTTTTTGCCACAGAAAAATGACGTTTACATTCTTCTTCCATGAAAACTCAATTTCTTGTATACTTAGTAATCTTATAAAGGAAGGAGAAAGTCATGAAGGGAAATCAAAAGTTAATCGACACACTCAATTCGCTTCTGGCAGACGAACTGACTGCCATCAACCAGTATATGGTTCATTCGGAGATGTGTAAAAATTGGGGTTACAATAAGCTGCACGACCATTTTGAAAAGAGAGCTGTTACCGAGATGAAACACGCGGAAAAGCTCATCGGACGGATCATTTTTCTCGAAGGAACGCCGATTGTCAGCGAATTGCGCAAGATTCACATCGGGGCAGATGTGCCCAAAGCCCTGGCCAATGACCATGCGGCAGAAGACGGCGCGATTAAATCCTATAATAAAGGCATCAAGCTCGCCGGAGATGTGGCTGATTTCGCCACCAGGGAAATCCTGGAAAAAATCCTCCAGGATGAGGACCAGCATATCGATGAGATTGAGGAGCTCCAGGATCAGATCAAGCAGATGACACTGCCTAATTTCTTAACGACAAAGGTAGGCTAAAGAGCTTCGTCTTTTCTATTTGTTATTTGGCCGGGTTTTTACGCTTTCACCGGGGAAGACTTACCGGACTTGAGGCGAAATCCAGGTTTGTGAGTTCGAGGGTAAAAGCTCTAACAAATTGACAATAAATTTTTTTCGTCTTATAAATTAATCAATGGCCATCAAACGCTGCCCTTACTGCAAGGCAATCATCGAAGAGGATTCTGGTTTCTGTTCCAACTGCGGGACTCGCCTTCTTTTTCCAGAGGACGAATTCGAGGAAGAGGAGATCCCTGGCGATAAGATTGACGAGGAAGAGGAAGCTCCCTCTGGACAGCCCGAGGAAGTTGAGCCAGGCGAGGAGCCTTTAGAGCAAGGGGAGGAAGAAAAGGAAGAGGCAGAGGAAGAGATGGAAATCGAAGAAAAGAAAAAAGAAAAAACGGCCGAGAGTGAAGAGATAGAAAAGAGAGAGGTTGAAGGATTCCTCGAATCAATAAAAAGAGAGAAAGCTGAAAAGGCAAAGAAAGAAGGTCCAGAGACTTTGGAGGAAGTTGCTCAAGAGATTCTAGAGAAGATGGATAGAGCCCTGGAAAGCACCTTGGAAAAGGAAAGAGAAGAAGGAATAAAAAAAGAGGCGCAGCCTGAAAGCGGGCAAATTAAGTTTAAGACAGAGGAGCTGGAGCAGATTCCCGATGCCCGAACCAAAGATAGAGAAGAAATCGAGAGTTTCCTTGCCTCCTTAAGAGCAGCAGCGATGAAACCTCCTCCAAGAGCAGAAGCGCCTCCAACTCCTCAAGAAAAGAGGGAAGAAGGCCTTGAGTCTCCAGAGGAAGAGGTTCCGCCCAGAACCCCAGAGCAAATCGATACTGATGAGAAGCTTTTCATCAGGAAGGAAATAGAAGAGAAATTGAAAGCAGGTTTCAAGGCTGAAGGTACTGAAGAGGCAGGAGACGCTGAAGAGAAGGAGAAAGAAGAGATTGATAGATTCCTGGAAACTGTGAAGAGGGATAGAGCGGAAAAAACTGAAATCCTTGAAGAAGAAATTCCTCCGCCTCAAAAAAAGATTTCAGAGGAAAGCGCAGAAGTCGGGAAGGAGCTTCCTCCCTGGGCAGAGAGAGTGCAAAAGGGCACACCCCTAGAAGTCGAGGTTGAAGGGGAAAGAGAGGCAGCGCCAGAGCTGGGCAAGGAGCTTCAAGAGGTAGAGGAGGAAGAAGTAGAAGAAGAAGCAATAGAAGAAGAGATTCCTGCCCCAGAAAGTGAAGTCGAATCAAGAGCGAGAATGGAGCAGATCGGTCTACCCTTTGAGCGGGAAATCGAAGAGGAGAGAGCCTTAAAAAGAAGAGCTCCTTCTAAGTTATCCATCTGGCTAAAATCGAGAGCCTTTGACTTGCTTTCAATCGCAGTTTTATGGATTATTTCCCTTTGGCTTGCTTCCCGGGTGATGGGTGTTTCAGTCTTCAAGTTATTTTCAGCTTCAGCCTTTCATTTACTTGCCTTTTATCTTGTGCTGCTCGTGATTTATTTTTCCTTCTTCATCTTGCTGCTGGGCGAGACTCTGGGTGACCTCATATTCCCCAGGGAAGAGTGAGGCGCGATTTCTCCGCCCAGCTTGAAATTTTTTCCAAGAAACCTTTCTTTCGCCCTTTCATCAGCAGAAATCTTCTGAGGAGTGCCCTCGATCAGAATTTCACCCTCGTCGATGATGTAAGCTCTGTCCGCGATCTTAAAAGTGTCGCGGACATTCTGGTCGGAGATGATGATGCCTATTTCCTTGGCCTTCAAGTTCATTAGAATTTTTTGGAGGTCGATGATGGTTAGGGGGTCGATTCCAGTGAAAGGCTCATCAAGGAGGAGGAATTTAGGGCTAATGACAAGCGAGCGGCAGATTTCCAGTTTTCTCCTTTCCCCACCCGACAGACTATGTGCTGACTGGTCGGCCAGGTCAAGGAGCCCGAGTTCCTCAAGAAGCTGTCTGGCGATTTTTTCTCTCTCTTTTTTCCCGATAGGCTGGAGCTCGAGGATTAACCTGAGGTTATCCATCACCGACGCTTTGAGAAAGACAGAATGCTCTTGAGGAAGATAAGTGATGCCCGCCGCCGCCCTGAGATGGCTCGGGTAGCGGGAGATGTTTTTTTCGTCGAGAAGGATGCTTCCGCTGTCAGGCTTGAGCAGGCCGGCGATCATCTGGAAAGATGTCGTCTTTCCGGCCCCATTTCGACCCAGAAGCCCGATGATTTCGCCGGAGTGTATCTCGATATTCACCCCTTTGACCACGAGCCGCGCGTCAAAGCTTTTTGTCAAACGCTCTGCTTTAAGGACAGACATTGCAAGATACTTTCTTGTTGGCTAAAATACTAATTTTAATCACCAAAGCTGTCAAGACGAAATGAAAAAGGTCATCAGCGCCTCGCGGAGGACAGACCTGGTCGCCTTTTTTCCTGAATGGCTTTCATCAGTCCTCAAGGAAGAGAGAGCGAAGGTTTACGGCCCTGCCGGCCATAGCTACACAATCGATTTGAATCCTGAAAAGGTTCATACTCTTGTCATCTGGTCAAAAAATTTCACAAATCTTATCGAAGACAAGAACAGGCTGCGCACCTATCTTCAGAAATATGAACATCTCTATCTTCATTTCACCATTACCGGGCTTGGGGGAAGCTTTATCGAGAGAAAAGTTCCTCCTCCCTCCGAAGCGATAGCTCAACTGGACGATTTGATAAAATTTATCAGGCATCCGGAAAGACTGTCCGTTCGCTTTGACCCGGTGCTTTACTGGAAAGAGGACGGCAAGGTTAGGACAAATTTGTATTTTTTTGAGAAGCTGGCTCCTGAAGTCAGTCAGAAGGGAATCAAGGACATAAGGTTCAGCTTTGCCCAGTGGTACGGAAAAGCCGTGAAGCGCTCGGCAAAATATGGATTTTCTTATCTTGACCCCTCGCCGGAGGAGAAAAAAGAGGCTGCCCTGCTTCTTTCTCAAATTGCCGCGCAGTGGAATCTTAACCTTTTTTCCTGCACTCAGAATTTTCTCTGCCAAATTAAAAGCATCAAGCCTTCGGCCTGCATCGACGGCTCAGCCCTGCAGAGGCTTCATCCCAAAGGAGAGCAAGCTTCGATAAAGAAAGACAGGAGCCAGAGGCCTGAATGCGGATGCACCGAGTCAGTCGATATCGGAAGCTACACCCAGTCCTGCACTCATAGCTGCCTTTATTGTTATGCCAATCCGAAGATTTAGAGCCTGGCCCTGCCCTTTTCCAGGCCAAGCAGGAATTCTTTGAGCTTGAGCCCGGACCCGAACCCTCCCAGGCTTCCGTCTGAACAGATGACCCTGTGGCAGGGGATGACGATGAGCAGGGGATTGCGGCCGAGAGCCTGGCCGATGCTCCTATAGCCTTTCTGCTTCAGCCTTTCGGCAAGAGATTTGTAGCTTGCTGTTTTTCTATAAGGAATCTTTCTCGCCTCAAGCCAGACTCTTCTTTGGAAGTCCGTTCCGAAACCTAAGTCGAGTTGAAGGGAGGCAAAATCTTCTTTTTTCCCCTGAAAATATCGGCCGAAGAGCCTTGCTTCTTCCCGGAATTTTTTCTTATCGAGCTCGAGGCGGATTTGTTTCTTCTTGAAGAGATCAAGAATCTCGCCCAATTGTCTTTTATTCTTTATGAAACTGGCGAAGCTCAGCCCCTTGTCACTCTTGGCAAGGAAGACTTGTCCGACAGGAAAATTGAGGATGGTATAGAACATCAGTCCTATATGCCCAGGTTGAGCCTCTCTGCCAGGGCAACAGGCAAGCCCGCGGCGCGGATTTTTCTTTGGGCTTCTTTTATATCGTATTCGATTCGGAAAAACTTGATTTTTCTTGCGCTGGAGTCATAGATGGCGAACGCCGCCCGGCTGTTTCTGTCGCGGGGCTGGCCGACCGAGCCAGGATTAATCAGGTATTTCACGCCTTTTTCGAGCTTTATCTCGCTCGAGTTTTCCTGGAGAAAGGTCCCATCCACCTGATTATCTTTTTCAATGTAGATAAAGGGAAAGTGGGTATGGCCGAAGAAGCAGAGCGGCGTGGTGATGTGAGTGAAGGCTTCTGCCGCATCGAATTCGCCAAAGATGTAATGGTCTTCGTCAAAAGGCGCTCCGTGGCAGAGCATGATGTGGTCGTCGATGATTACCGGCCCTTTTTTCAGCCCGCAGAGAAAATCGAAATTTTTTTTCAGTACGTTCTCCCTGGACCAGTGAATGGCCGAGGCGGCAATTGGATTAAAGGTCTGGATGGAGTCGAGGCCGCAGACAGCCTTATCATGGTTTCCGCGGATGATGGAGAGGGGCTTGAGGGCGCGGACTTTCTGCACGATTTCGTTGGGAGAGGCTCCATAGCCGACCAGGTCGCCGAGAAAAACATAACGGTCAATCTTTCTTTTCTGGATAAATTTAAAGACAGCAAGTAAAGCTTCCAGGTTTCCATGGATGTCAGTGAAGATTAAATAATGCATCTCTCTCTTCCGTCAGCTTCTTGCAGAGAATCGTACATTTTATGGGCTTTATAAGAGCTTCTCACCAGAGGCCCTGATTCGACAGACTTGAAGCCATAATCCAGAGCGATTCTTTTTAAGCGCGCGAACTCAGCAGGGCTATAGTATTTGCTGACTGGGGCTTGTGCCTTTGAGGGCTGAAGGTACTGGCCGATGGTCAGAAGGTCGCAGCGGACGCCTCTCAGGTCAGAGAAGGCTTGGATGACTTCTTCTTCCTTTTCCCCCAAGCCCACCATTAGCCCTGATTTGGTCAGAGCGCCCAATTCCTTGGCTTTCTGCAAAACAGAGAGCGAGCGGCGATAGTTCTTTTTTGGCCTGTTGATAAGGGGATAGATGGACTCTGTCGTCTCTAAATTATGGTTCAGGATATCCGGATTGGCTCGAACGACTATCTCAAGGGCACGCTCATCTCCGCCGAAATCCGGTATCAGGACTTCGACTCTGACTCCGGGCGCTCTTCCCTTTATCGCCATTATCGTCTCGGCGAAGAGATAGGCTCCGCCGTCGGCTAAATCATCGCGGGTGACCGAGGTGACAACAGCATAGGAAAGGCCGAGAAGGAATACAGCTTCGGCCACTTGCCAAGGCTCGTGAGTCGAGGGAGAGGCGGGCATTCCTTTTTTGACTGCGCAGAAGGCGCAGTGACGGGTGCAGGTTTCGCCCAGAATCAGAAAAGTGGCTGTTTTCTGCGTCCAGCACTCAGAAATATTTGGACATTTTGCGCTGCGGCAGATGGTGTTTAAATCTGCCTTCTCCAAAATATTGGAGACGTAGAAAAAGTTTGGGTCAGAAGGGAATTTGACCTTCAGCCAAAGAGGCTTTCTTGCTGCCTGGTTTTGATGAAAGGGTATCACTATTGCTACTTGGCGAAAAAGAATTTTTTTTATTTAAATGGTTATCCAATCAAAGGCAATGTCAAATCTTAATACTCTATCTCTCTTTCTCTCTTGATGCGCCTTCTCATCCTTTTGCGGGCCTGAGCCTGTTTCATCCGCTTTCTTTCGCCCGGCTTGTAGTAGACAGAGTGCTTTTTAATCTCCTTGATGATGGCCTGCTGTTGGACCTTTCTTTTGAATCTTTTGAGTGCGCTTTCAATCGATTCGCCTTCTTCAACTATGACGAACGCCAAAAAAATTCACCTCCTTACGGCAAGATGAAGTTTATATCCAAATCTTTGCCCCTTGTCAAGTAAGTCAAAAGGATAGAAAGCTAAAAGAGAAATCATCCTCATTGAATTGACGAATATGGAAAAAATTTTTCTCAGACAAGATAATTTTGCGCAATATTTATATCCGATTTGAACTCTCTCAGCGTCCTTTAGCCTGGCTATTGATTTTTTGGTAAAAAAGCCAAAGCGGAGTTTTTATTATTTGTCTTTGCCTGTGTTTACTCATATAAATTTCAGGGGAGAGATCCTGGAGAACAGCAAAATATATTATTCTCTGCTTAATTTAAGGAATAAGTGTTTGGGCTTTTAATCTACGCTCGATAAGGAGACAAGGGCGCGAAAGAGCTTGAACCCCACGATAAAGTCATCCTGGACATAAGATACGCTCCTTGGCCCTGTCCTTTTCACGCCTGGAATCATCTCGGCCCCATCCGCTTGAGCGCTGTTCATGAAATCGACATCAAATTTTACAGGGGATGATGCGTTGAACGGCTTCATCTGGCTTCTTTTTTCTAAGGCAGCCTTTGTCTTCTGCCTTATGAGCGCCTGAGCTTTTGCCGACACCAGAGTCTTGGCTGCATACCTGCCGATGGCCGCTTTTACAGCAGCGGTTTCAAGATTCTCACCCAGAAGCTTTTTAGCCTGCCTGCAGACTTCCTCGTCTCCAGCAATCAGCACAACCGGGACTCCATAATAGCCGGCGATCGCCGCGTTGAATCCATACTCACCCATCTCGACGCCGTTGATTTTCAGCGAGTAGATCGAGGCTCCGGAATAGGTATGGTCCAAAGTTGCGTCCTTTGAGCCGGCCTGGGCGTGATAGCCGATGAAAATCACGGCATCAAAAGTTTCATCAATTCCCTGCATCATGCTCAACGGCTTCGGAGTGCCTGTTATCAGGTAAGCGTTGGGATTTATCTCACCGGCTATTAAATTCTTCATTCCTCCATGAGAGTCGTTGACGACAATCTCTGTCGCGCCGGCATCGAGCGCGCCCTGAATGGCGGCATTGGCTTCCTCAGTCATCCATCTTCTTGTTAAACCGTAATCCTTTCCATCCGGCGAAGTCTGGTCGCTGCTGACAATCCCTGAAATCCCCTCCATATCAACAGAAATATACACCTTGAGCTTTGCTTTTGTGGCTTGTCCGCCGCTTGCAAATAATGCGGCCAGAAGAAGAAGAGAGATAAAAACAACCCATTTTTTAACCATTATCCAGCCTCCTCTTTTTTATTATGAAAGCAATTATATTAAAAAATTTCTTAAAATTTAAAGGTGAAAATCGGCTCGATATCGACCGGGATGTCGGCGAGCTTGGCAATCGTCTTCTTGGTAATTTCGTCCATCTGTCCATAGCGCTCGATAAAGCGGGCGGCATTGTCATAATTGCCGTCGCCTTCCAGGATGAGAAGCTTAGCCGCCAGATCCTTGACAGCCTCCCTGATTTTGTTCATGTTCAGGCTGAACCTCTCGGCTTGGGCGTCATAGAGAAAAGCGCCTTTCTCCCTCAGGAAATTGAACTCGATTAGGGTTGCCAGTCCGTGGGCTTCTCTCACCCCGAACCTCATGGCCCTGAAGAATCCGGCAAGGTAGGTGGTGTAAATTTCCTTCTCCTTTTCAAGCGGAATCCAGCCTTTTTCCATAAGGAAGTGGATGTTGTAGAGCCCGGCAATATCCGCTTTCGCCTCTTCAATCGCTGAGTTGTGCTCCTTCAAGGCTTTGTTGACAGTTGTTTTAGTTCCGTCAGGAAGGGTGATGAAGTTGACACCGAGGGCATGAGCAATCTCATGGAGGATGGTCTCGTTGAAGTAGGCATAGAAGGAAACGAGCCGGGCATCTTCTTCTTTGAGCACGCGCTTGGAGATAGGGACGAGAGACTTATTGAACTTGG
>CAZJXZ010000076.1:0-12056 GCA_964549955.1 uncultured Eubacteriales bacterium | reverse complement strand
GAAAGAGCGATATTTTCGGACATCCCAGCTTGCTTGCCATCCGAGACATGGGGCTACGAGAGGAAAGGCCGCTGAACTTTGTGGAAAACGCCTTGAACCTTCCTATCTATATCCTGCAAGGCGGGGCAGATGATAACGTGCCGCCTGTTCACGCCAGGTTCTTTTCGAGTGCCCTGAAAAAATTGGGCTATCAGGCTCTTTATAGAGAGGTCGAAGGAATGGGACACTGGTGGGATAACAAAGAGACCGAAGGCATTGACTGTGTTGACTCAGATGAACTTCTCGATTTTTTGAAAAACAATGTAAGGAATCCTAATCCCAAGCATATCATCTTCAAGACAACGGACATCGGGCTCAACAACAAAAATGGTTGGGTAGAAATTGATGAGCCTGAGCGCCTTTACAATGATTCTCTGATAGATGCCGAAATCAAAGACAGGACGGTAATAGTTAAGACAGAAAATATCGAACAATTCACCATGCATATGTCTTCAGAATTGATTTATCCAGGAGAAATAAGTTTAAAAATCAACGGTCAGGAATTGAGGTGCAGGTTATCTGAAAAAGACTCTTTAAGCCTTCGCAAGGAAGGCCGTGAGTTTCACCTCGAAAAACCAAGGAAACAGAAACCGCTTAAGAGACAGTCAGGAGTAGAAAATATTAATAAGTCTTCGGCGTTTTTTGGGCCGATAAAGAAAGCCTATTTTTCACCTTTTATCTTAGTTTACGGAACCCGGGGAGACTCTTCATCGACGGAAATAAACCTGCATCATGCCCGGGTCGAGGCGCAGAATTGGTGGTGGAGGGGCAATGGATATGTCGAAATCATACCAGACATTGAGGTAAACACCGAAACTATCCGCCGCCACAATCTTATCCTCTTTGGCGGTCCAGAGACGAACGCCATAACAGCAAAGGTCATAAAAAACCTGCCTCTTTCAATCAAGAATGATAGACTTGTCATCAATGACCAGGAAATCGAGAAAGATGATGTAGCTTTTCAGATGATCTATCCCAATCCCCTGAACCCGGAGAAATATGTCGTGGTCAAAGGAGGAACGAGCCCTAAAAGCGACGAGCTGGCCGGTCTCTTCAACGTGATCTACTCAGGCTCAGGCCTGCCTGATTTCATCGTCTATGACGAAACGGTTAAAGAAAAAGGCTGGGGAGCTGCCATTGCCGAAGGTTTTTTTGACCTGAATTGGAAGTTTGATAAAAGCCTTGCTTACGTGAAAAAGTAGATCTGAACTTAGCGAAGCTGAGTGCCGAGGGCCGGAATCGAACCGGCACGTTGCTTTCGCAACGAGGGACTTTAAGTTTCTCAGGGCATTATTTTTCATTCGTAATTCTTTTATTTTTCAACCATCTTTTAATATCCCTCGAGGCGTGACGGATTTATGGCGCTGGAATGCGTTTAATCGGGCTTGAAAAAATAGAAATTTCCCTTATTTCTATGCCGGCTAAGACAAGCGCTTGACTTTTATATTGTGCCAAAACTATTATTTATTCCATGGACTTTATAGATATTGTCAATTTAATCAATCTTCCGGGGATGGCGGCCGATCCAAGTGTTTAGCGCCAAACGGACCAGCCTGAAACGAAATTTCATGGAGGTCGATATGTCTGACCAGTCCATCCGGAATTCTCCTTTTTTCCAGCGCCATCCCATCGCAGCTTATTATGTTCTGGCCCTGGCGTTTTCGTGGCTTGTCGAATTGCCGCTCGTGGCGGTCAAGCAAGGTTGGATTCACCTGAAGGTTCCCTTCGCCATTCACTATCTGGCCGCTTTTGGCCCGGCGATGGCCTCGGTCATCGTGACCGCCGCTATCTCAGGCTCGAAAGGATTGAGAGAACTCTGGGGACGAATCACCCGTTGGCGCGCCCGCCGGATGTGGGTCCTCCTCTCGATCTTCTCCCCGCTCACCATGTTCGCTGTTTCCATCCTCGTTGTCCGTTTGGTTAAGGGCATGTGGCCAGAACTGCGCCTGCTCGGACAGCCAAATTACCTGCCTTATCTGGGAGTTGGCGTTGTTTTGCTCTGGTTGGTGTCTTTCGGTTTCGGCGAGGAGATCGGCTGGCGCGGCTTCGCCCTTCCCCGTCTGCAGAAGACTATGAGCGCCTCGAGGGCCACCCTGCTGCTGGCGCTGATGTGGGCATTTTGGCACGTGCCGGCATTCCTTTACTTAGACACCCTGCGCCAGGTGAGGTGGATCATTTTACCGGGATATTTTATCGGCGTACTGTTCGCCGCGGTCGTATTCACCTGGATTTATAATGGTACGGGCGGAAGCATTCTGTATGTCGCCGTCTGGCACGCGCTCTTCGACATGTTCGCGGCCTCGAAGGCCGGGCAGGATATCATCCCCATCGTCATGAGCGCCATGGTCATCGTCGGCGTGCTGATCATCACCCGAGTGAACAAGCCCTGGAATTTCCACCGCGTCGAGAAGAAGACGTTATGATCGATTTTTTTTCGCAATGGATAATTAAAGGAGGATAACGCATGAAGCCATCCATAACCCTTCGCTATATCGTGGATATCGGCTTCTGGCCGAGACGCACGGCCGAGCAATTGCTGGCCGACCCGGGCCATCTTCAACATGGCGTCACGGCTTGGCTGTGGATTGGCCTCATCTATGGCTTGACGGCATTTGTGGGCGGCCTGAACGGTGTCGGCGCATCGACCGAACCGAGCCTGCGACTGCCCTCCGCCCGGTATTATCTGTGGATGGGCCCGGCGACGCCGCTGCTTTATCTCTTGAATTTCCTGGTTATTGCCGGCTCGATCCATCTCTTGGCCAAGCTGGCGAAGGGGCGAGGCAGCTACGAACAAACTTTCGCCGTAACGGCGCTCACATTTGTACTCCCCGTTGTCCTGACAATGTGGGTCTTTGAAATGCCCTTGCTGGTGTTTTTCCCGCACCTTCAGCCCAAGGTACCGGGCGGCCTGTGGATCTTGCCCGCGTGGTTCAACAATGGTCGCCAGTGGTTTGGGCTCATTTGGATTTTTTTCATACTCGGCATCGCGACTAGTCGCGTACAGCGTCTTTCCATTTGGAAAGCCCTTCCCATCACGCTTGCGGCATTTATCTTCGGTTGGGCTGTCGAGTTGACGTATTTACGGTGAGACATTACATAAGATATCCAAATTCCCGGATTTCGCATCTTTGATATCTTCTCTATTCACGATTTACGATCTTCCCTTACTACGCGAGAAGAAAATGAAGGCAAGGAGGTGAGCAGATGAAGGTCGTGGCCATCGACGGCAGTCCGCGCAGGCGGGGGACGGTCAGCACGCTCGTGGAAACGGCGGCTCAGGCGGCTGAGGCCTGCGGTGCCCAAGTCAGCCGGGTGCGCCTTTACGACAAGAAAATTGACTGGTGCAAGGGCTGCATGGTCTGTCGCAGGACCAACAAATGTCCTCTGGCCGACGACCTGCCCGCCTTGGCGAAGGAAATCTGCTCAGCCGATGCGCTCATTTTCGGTACGCCTTCTTACTGGGGCCAGCCCAGCGCCGTGACCAAAGCCCTCTTCGACCGGCTTGTGGGCTACTTCGCTACCTATGAGCTGATTGGGCGCAGGTTTAAAATCTCACCCCACTTTAAGGGGCTGGGCAAGCGAGCAGTGGTTATAACCGCTTGCACGGCACCAAGCCCGTGGGCCGAAATATTTGGCCATTCCACTGGCCCGGTGAGGCTCATGCGCCGGATGCTTAAGAGCGGCGGGATCAAGATCGTCGGCTCGCTGGCGTGCAAGGACACCTGGCGCAGGCCGCACGCTAAAGAGCGATTTCGGGACCGCGCGTCGGCGCTGGGCCGCAGGATTGCGGCCCGCTCGACCCTCTAGGACGGAAGGGGCAGACGAGCCGATCGCCACGCCGAGAACGGACATTTATCATTGTGCGTCTCCATCATTTCGAGCGGTTCGTCTCCGAATACGAGGATCGTTTCGAGCAGACCTATAGTTATTTCCGGCCCATAGTCAAGAATGTTGTCGAAAAATATCTGGCTTGCGGCAACCCGCGCCTGGATTTGCCCGGATACTTCCTCATTCAACAACGATCCCCATGAAGGGCAGGTCGGAGAACCGGGAGGAGAAGACGGGAAAAATGATACGTATTTCTAATAATCAGTGATTTTATTGGAGGGAAGTCTAGCGTCGGGGGTCAATATTCACTTTGGTCGGCGAATCCGGGACTCGCACTAATGGACCGGGCTTTCGAACGTTGACCGCGGCCTGACCGATGAGATCCTGTTGGAAGTGCTTGCCGAGCGGTGCTTGCGGAACGACACTCGTGACCGACCAGGTCATGGTCAGCGCCTCGAGATCGACGTCGATGTTCATCTCTGCGTAAGCGCCGTTTTTGTCGAAGCCGAAAAATTTCTGCCACGCTTCGAGATCGAGCCTCAGGCTTGTGCCTGCATCGGGCACCCAGTTCAACCCACGGCCCACCGACTCGGTCTCGTCGCGGACTCCGCCCCAATCTTTCGTATAGAGGTTGTAGTCAGCGGTGTTGTCGAGGTTGGAGAAATCGATGGCTTTGCCGCAGCGGAAGAAAATGTTGTTCAAGACCTTGTTCCTCCGCGTGGTGCCGCCCCGCCCGCTCACGATCCGGCTCTCAATATTTCGGAACTTGATGGCCGCGTCCTGTGTGTATCCTATCAAGTTGTGGGCAATGACCGTCCCGTCGCTCCCATCCACGGTGATGCCCCAGCCGCCGTGTGCCGGCATATTGTAGGATCCACCTCCTGCGCCCTCGGTTGCCTTCCAGATGATGTTGTTGTCGATCATATTGGGATCATGAGAAGCTTCGAGATAAATTCCGCCCCGCAACGTTTCCAGCGTATCGCCCATCACATTTCCTGTGACACGCGTATTCGTATTCTCGTAGTCGAGCCAGATGGCCTCGGCGTGGATCATGTGCCGGATGACGTTGTTGCGGAGTAGGCAGTTCTTAGTCAAATGCAGTTTAATCCCTCCGGTCTCCCAGGCCAGCTCCACGTCCTGATAGCCCACGTGCTCGATCAGGTTCGATTCGATAAGAGTCTCCTGCACCGCCATCCCGGCGATTCCGCAGACGCCTACCCCGTCGATGTGATTGCGGCGCACAATGACCTGGCCGATGACAGCAGGCGGCTCCATGTTCCAATCCTGGGCGCCGATGTCAAGCGCCACGCCGTTGGCGTGCCGCAGGACGCAGTCCTCTATGATCCAGTGATGGCCCCGGCTCAAGGAAACCATCCCGCGCTGCGGTACCGGAAAGCCATTGGCCGCGTGTTCAAAGCAGATCCCCTTAACCCGGAGATAACTCAGCCCGCGCGTCCGGGGAGCGAATACCTGCTCCTGGATGGCGAGCTCCACCTCGTGCTGAGCCGGATCAGCGTCGTCGGGAAGACGCACGTGGATCGCGAGTCCGTCATGCTCACACCAGAAGGCGCCTTCTCTTGCGCCGAGCTCTCGGTAAAGCTCGACCTGATCGAGACGCCGCCCGTCCACAAACACCATGCCGCGCCGCACAAGATGCCGCCAGAGCTCTTCCGGCTTGGGCTTCAAGTAGACGCGGTCTTGCATGATGCTGACCATGCCGAAAGGATTGTAGCCTTGGAAATCTAGGTCGTCCAGGCGACGCTCGTAGATCTTCACTTTGGCCCGAGCCGCGGCAGGGAGGTCGAGCTTGAAAGCGGTCGAAGGCTGCCAACCGGTTTTGACTAGACGCGAGCCCTTGACGATGACGCTCGAGCCGGGCGCCGCTTCATAACTAATCATTTTGTCCGGGCCTGTGCCGCCGCGAAGCGGGTCGATACGTTCGCGATAGACACCCGTCATGATGACCACGCGTTCACCCGGTTGCAAAACCTGTGCCGCCTTATTAATGGTGAGAAACGGCAATTCTTTAGTGCCGGGATTCGAATCGGCGGCGCGGGGATTCTGGTTATCCACATAATATGTCCTGGCAAAGTGGAGAGGCTCCTCCCAGGAAATAAACTCGCGGCCATCGGGCAGCAGAGTTCCGGTTCCACTTTCCATGCCGGATGATGAAGCTCCGCCGAGACAGGCAAGGCATAAGATCAAGATGAGCAGGCTCCGCCGGATGAGGATGCTGGAAAGGATGGAGTAAAGGATTCGGAAAAAGCCGCGGGAAAGGATGCGCGGAATGGGGCTTGGCTGCCATGAACCACAGCCTAATGCTTTGTTTTTCATAAGAATAAGGCCTGCCGAGGGCCGGAATCGAACCGGCACGTTGCTTTCGCAACGAGGGATTTTAAGTCCCTTGCGTCTACCATTTCCGCCACCCCGGCATCTTCTGAATCCTATACTATCTCGCCCAATGCTTGCAAAATTATATCATAACATGAATTCTATCAACAGATTCATGAGCTTGCTTGGCGAACGACCTAAATTCCATCATATTCGTGTTCAGGTTAATCAAATATAATTTTCGATGTAAGCATTTGGGAATATTTATTCGCATCGAATCAAGAAAGCATTATCCAATATCGTATCCAAGTGCTTTATAGCCTCGAAGACGGCGTTTGTGCATCCTCACCAGCATAGGGACACGAGAATCAACATAATCATAGATACGAACCTCTTTTTTATTATAGTGAATTCGATGAAGCCTTCCGGCATACTGAGCCAGAGTCCCTTTCCATGAAATTGGCATGGTCAAAAACAATGTGTCAAGCCGCGCGTCATCAAAGCCTTCGCCCAGATATTTACCTGTCGCAATTAAAAGACGTTCCTCCTCATCTGGGATGCTTTTTATCCTCTTACCCAGCGACCTTCGTTGTTTTTGTCCCATCCCGCCTAAGAAAATTAAGACATTCTTGACTAAAGGACTAAACTTCTCCTCAAACATCTTAAGATGGTCTTTGCGCTCAGTGATTATGATTGGCGAACGCTTTTCTTCCACAATGCTCTTCATAACATCCTCAAAAATGAGCATATTTCTTGCATGGTCACCGGTCAAGGCGTTATAGACTTCATGGATAGTCAATTTTTTATCTTTAAAACTCGGCGCCATTTTAAAATTTGTTTCTCTCAAGATGACTCGATGCTCAAAAGGGTGCATCTTGATTCCCTGTTTGGCTGTGACACGGTATCTTGCCGGGCCACACTGCATGAAAATAATGGGATGATGGCCATCTTTCCGTGTGACAGTTGCCGAGAGCCCTAAAACATATTTGGCTTTACATCGACGCGCTACTCTCTCAAAGCTAAAGGCAGGAATGTGATGACATTCATCCACGATAAGATAGCCATAATCACAAACGATATCATCAACTATTCCTTTCCGGCTTAGGCTCTGAATAAGAGCTACATCAATAAACCTTGTGGGCCTTCGCTTTCCTCCACCGATCTGGCCAATTTGATCTGACGCCAAATCAAGAAATTCAGAAAGTTGAGCGACCCACTGGTCAAGAAGTTGCCGACGATGGACAAGCACCAAGGCATTGACCGCTCTATCTGCTATTAATTTGGCGGCAATCACGGTCTTGCCGAAAGCAGTGGCGGCAGCCAGAACGCCTATATCATGCATTGACATTGCTTTTACGGCAAGCATTTGCTCAGAGCGCAAACTGCCCTTGAAATGGACGCTGATAGGCCTACCTGGGTTTCTTTCATCCCTTATATCGACCGAGATTTTAAGGGAATTCAATAGCTCCAGAGCTTCTTCACGGCATCCGCGTGGGAGCCCGATATAATCTTTAAAATCTTCTGCGCATGAAATGACACGGGGTTTGCCGTAGGTTGAAAGGCGCATGGCTTGGGCTCTGTAAAATTCAGGGTTCTGAAATGCAGAAAGGCGGATAAGTCGACTCCTGAGAACTGGGGGAAGCTTCTCTTTTTCGATATAAATCAAATCACTCAGGATCATGTGAATTTTCTCTGGCAGTCGCTCACAAATCTGAGATTCATCCCTCTTCCGCGATGGTGATATTTTCCAAGGTTCTTCATCACTCTCCTCGGTAGCTGGAACTCGGACACTAATGATCTCGCCTTGATGCCTGGCTTCTTCAACAATATCTTCAACCTCTCTGCTGCTCAGACGCCTTATAGACGAAAGAAATGCCCATTGGTCTAAATAAGGTCTGAATGCAGAGTCAAGAAATAACGTGTTGCCTCTCTCCCGTGACATATGTTGCATAGGCAAAGCAATAAGGTTACCTAATCCTCCTTCCGGCAAAGTGTCCTGACTTGGAAACAGTCGATCATAAGAATCAAGCCCTATCTCAGGTCTTTGGTCTAATGTCTCAGTAATCAGAAACGTTCCCAGCCTCCGGGCTGTAACTGCTTGAACTGGCTCGGAAAAGAAAATCCATACATGGGCGCCTTCTCCAGAACGTGAACGCTCTATCGCAATTGGGATATTGAACCGGCGGCAGGTATCTTTGAAGACGGTAACATCTTCTTTCCAAAGTTTTTTATCGAAATCGGCCACCAAAAACCAGCATGTCTCATCCAGCAGAAGAGGATAGATACCGACGGTAAAATCTCGACGGATAGCTCTTTTAGATTTAGCTTCAGAGTCTAATCCCTGAAGATGTTTACGAATCACGGCATCTGTGATGGGCAAAAAATCACGGGCTGGACATTCTCCGCATCTGATTTCTCGTTTTCGACACAAACCCTTAATCCATTCGTTTCGACAAGCCGCTTGGAATCCGGATTTTCCACTTTTCCGGCTCTCCCATCTCAGCGCATAAACATCTTCTCTGCCTTTAAACAAAGAGCGGAATAGTGCGATTTTTTCATCAGAGGATGAATCCATGGTGATAGCGGCCTTGAGAAAAGGAGCTATTGTTTCTTCTACTTGGATTGCAGCTTCTCGCTTTCGGCGAAGCTCCTCAAGCTTAGCAAGAATTTCCGCTCGTTCAGACTCCAAGCTTTTTAGCTGGCTTTCAGCCTGTGCAATAAGCCGATCAATATCATGAATATCCATAGTATTTTCGCCCAATCGACAAAGTTCGCTCGATTTTGAATTTTATTTAAATGAATTTCACCGCTTTTTAAAATTTATAATTTTCAATGTACTCGGCAAACAATAAAATTCTTTTTGCATCACTTGGCCGAAATAGAAAAGGCTCAACGTCTTTAGCCAATTGATTAAAATTGAGGGTCTTATATTTCTGAATGAGCCTGGATCTTAAATTCGGAAAATTTCCTATATGAAGTTTCTCATTCAAATAATCCAGATTGGGTTTCGTTTTTCCCATAAGAAAAAGAGCGTCATAAATATCTCTTCCCATCGGACGCTTCCGGGCAAAAATACAATATATTTTTTGGGCTAATAAAATGTCCACAGGTACAACAGAAATTCGTCCAAAGACATCGAATTTATTGATCAATAATTGCTCTATCTTATACGCAAAATTTTGAGGCTCCATATCAATTTGCAAATGAATTTTTTCTCGCGAGTCCTTAGTGAGATTATTTCGGTAGAGCAATTCGGATATCCTGAGGTAGAGACGGAAAGCTTTTCTTGCGACAGACCTTGTTTCCACGGGACACCCTTGGAGTTGAAGCTTTTCTTTTATGAGCGTTCCGAGGTCGACAAACTCTTTTTTATTTAATCCCAAATTATCAAAATCAAGATCTTCGGAAAATCTCGCGTTGAAGTGAACAATGTGGATAGCGGTTCCGCCCATAAATGCGAGTCTATTTCCATATTTAGAATCATAAATGATTTCTAAGATTTTGTACTGCAGATATTCTCTGAGCAGGTTCCTCTTAAATATTCTTGAGGATTCCGGATAGAATGATTCGATCTGTCTTATATCCAGCATCGTCTTAGGTCATTTTTGAGCACGCATATAATCTAAAAAACGCGTTACTTTATCGCCAAGGGATTTTTGGGAAAATATTTTCAGGTGATCCACGAGCTTCTTTGTATCGACTTTTTCAAAGAATATCCCAGGATTCATCCGCAAGCTCTCAAAGTCTTTTTCATTCTTGTGATGAGGATTCAAATAAAAATAATCAAGAATCGCCTTTTCAGGCTGTGCAATCTTAAAAGTCTTTTGATTATAAGTTTGGATATCATATCCATAAAAAAGGTTTGCCCTGATTGTCTTATAGCTGAATTCAGCAAAGGAGGCTTTAAATTTATAGGTACGCCGAGTGGAAACAGATGTAACGCCATATGTGCTTTCTGGTATCAAGTGATAATGGGAAAGTGCCATTTCCAAGGAAACATAAGAAGGTTTATATATCCTGTTGGCAATTTCAAACAAAACGTTCTCGTTAAGAGCAAGGTCCGAAAAGATGTAAAATCCCTTTATGACTTTCTTGATGTATCCCTTATTCTGCCAATCATTCAATCGCCTGCGGTGAAAAGCATGATCAACCTGAAGAATATCGTGGAGAGAGAATACAGTAAAGTCCTTAAGCGAATCGCGCAATTTAATATAATTCATCTTATTTCAAAAAAGTGCTTTTTTTAGCACTAATACGAAATATAATAAAAATGTTCCTCATATAAGTCAAGCTCTCTTTTGCGAGGGACATGAATAATTTGTGGATAACTCGTGGAAAACGACAGAAATTGTCAAAACTTAAAAGAGCCAAAAATAACCCATAAAAAATTGAAAAATAATGAATATTCCTGATTTCGAGGATATCCAATTTGAAGGTAGTGAATTTGACAAACCCGACCATGCGGCATATAAAAAAACAAATGACTTCCCGTGAACGGGTGCTCTTGGCATTCGACCACCGCCAGCCAGACCGCGTGCCAGCTTGGTGCGGCGCATCGCCCGAGTTCCGTGAGATTGCCCGCCGCCGGCTACGCCTTGCCGATGATGAAGAACTCTCGCTCTATCTCGGCGACGACTTCCGCCGCGTGTACGCCCGATACGCTGGGCCAGACGAGCGCTCGCCGACATCCTGCTTCATCCATCCTGAAGCCGCATCGCGCACGCCTTTCGGCGTCGAGCGCCACGGCTATGGCTATGGACAGCCTCTTCATCACCCGTTGGCTCATGCTCGCACTGCTGCCGACATCAACCAATACTCCTGGCCTGACCCAGGCTGGATGGATGTCTCGCACATCCGCCCGGATGCTCTGCAATGGAAAGGCGAATTCGCCATCCTGGGTGGAGATTGGTCGCCTTTTTTTCACGATGCCATCGACCTTCTGGGCATGGAGTATTTCATGCTTCTCCTCTACGAATCACCCGAGGCTGTCGACACCCTGCTCGGCCATATTGTCGATTATTACTGGGAGGTGAGCCGCTACATATTCGAAGCAGCACGCGGCGCCATCGACATTTTTTTCATCGGAAACGACTTTGGCACCCAAGCCGGCCCTGTGGTCGGCGAAGGGATGTTCCGCCGCTTCTTTTTACCGCACCTTCAGCGCCTCGTAGACCTGGGCCATGCCTTCGGACTGAAGGTCATGCTCCACTGCTGCGGCGGGTTCGCGCCGCTTATACCGGCCATGATTGAAATCGGCTTGGATGGGCTGCAGTCGCTCCAGCCCAGTGCACGGGACATGGAGCCTGTGCGGCTCAAGCGCGACTTCGGCGATAAGATCGTGCTTAACGGATGCATCGACACGCATCACCTATTGATCAAGAGCACGCCGGACCTCGTCAGGCAAAAGACGCGCGAAACCCTGGAGGTCATGAAGCCAGGCGGCGGCTATATCGCTTCGCCGAGCCACGATTACCTTCTGCCTGAGACGCCGGTGGAGAATGTTCTGGCTATGTATGAGACTGTCCGCGCTTTTGGCGGATATGAAAAGGAGGCATAGATGAGAAAAGCCATTCGCAGAAGCTTAATCCTCATCATAATGATGAGCGCGGCCTTAGCCGTGGTGAGAATGGAATCCTGTGCGCCTCAAAAGCCAGAGGAAAATGCCGCTGTTTCTGAGGCTAAGGCCGTCTCCCTGATTCCTGAAGACAAAGTCCGCCTTTCCAACGACCCGCAAAAAACAGAGACCTTCCGCGACGCCGGGCTCGGGCTCTTCATCCACTGGGGACCGAACTCGCAGATGGGTACTGAGATTTCCTGGCCGCTTTACAACGCTTCTGACGATTACATCAAAAAATATT
>CAZJXZ010000075.1:10387-12204 GCA_964549955.1 uncultured Eubacteriales bacterium | reverse complement strand
TGCTGTGGCACTTCATGGGAAGCGAGTCGCGGTACTCGACCTGCGTAAAGAAGTCGCGTACGCCCTCCGGCGGGATTAAACGTCCCTTGAAAAAGTCAAGATGCATGTAGCCTGGAACGGTGAAAATCTCTTCCTTGCGGAGAAATTCCATGAATAGATTCACGGCCTCGTCGTAGCGGCGGCGCAGCTCTTCTTCTGTCGCCGGCGGCTCAAGCCGAGGCAGCCTGCGGTTCTGGTGCTCCACCAGCTTCAAGGCGGCCATCGACCTTTCCCATTCACGCTGGACAATGTTAAGCTGCTCCTCCCAGGTGTATGGATTCAGATGGACGTTCTTCATGTACCAGTTGAAATTCTCGATGCCGATTCCAGAGCCCGCTTTCATCCGGCTCTGCTTTTTTTCGAGCCAGGCGCGGAACTCATCCACACCAGCCCTTGCCTGTTCGGCATAAGGAACGAGGTCCGGGTGAGATTGGGCCAGACGAGCGGCGAGATTGGCCAGGATAGCGCTCTCCCTCTTTTTCATCCGCATGCCGAGAAACCAGAGGTCCCTTGCCTCTTCGCTGAGGTTCTTTTTGGCCTGCTCAAGGATTCTCGGAATTGCCCGAAGCTTTGCCCGGAACTCAGCCTTCTCTTTCTCAGGCAGAGGCAGATTGTACTGCCAGAGATTGAAAACCCCGTAGACCTCTGCCCCTTCTCTCGCCGGCACATCAGGCTCGGAGTCGGTAACCACAGCATAAAAGCATGGGTCACGCGACCAGGGACGGAGAACTCGATGGTCAAACTCGAGCCCGTTCATCTCGGCCCGGACAAGGTGGTAATCAATCTGCTGGGATACAGGCCAGTCTCGGCAATCGATGGCTGCCAGCCTCTTCTCGAATGCCTTCAGCCCTTGCTGCTGCTCTTTCATCGCGGCCGCCGAATAATCGGGAATGCCGTCAAGAACCTTGGGCTTCTGGAACTCGCGCCATTCTTTGAAGAGCCGAACAAGGTCTTGGTAACGGTCGCCCAGGCTTTGAGAAGCCTTTTCTCGTCCGGACAAATATAAAGCAACCGCCGCAATAATAAGAAAAATGAAAAGAGCGAACGCTTTTTGTCTTCCCATGTTCGTTCCTCCTTGAATCCTGAAATCATCCACCTACGATTTTTTGTAGAGACATTTCTAAATTATATGCTTTTACAGCAGGAAGACAAAAGCAAGAAAAACATTGGTATGTAAAGATAGCATCCTGAACTCTGTGACATGACCCTCGCCACAATTTTATCATTATCATGGAATTTAGGATGTTTCCGAATGTAAACCCGCTGCTCATATATTTCGTAATTTCTTATTAGGATTTTAATGCCAAAAAGCCCGGACAAATATATTTATAGGAGGGAAATCAGAATGAAGAAAATCATCTTTAAGCAAAGTCTTTGTGTCTTGACTTTGTTTCTTTTTGCTGCCGCACTTTTCGGCCTGAGCCCCGAGGCGGGCCTCAAGACAAAAGTAAACAAGAAGAAGCTGATATCAGAGCTGGAGAAGGCTGTTCCTGACTTGATGGAAAAAGCCAATATTCCAGGACTTTCGATCTCAGTCATCCGCGACGGGCAAATTCTCTGGCAGAAAGGCTTTGGAATAAAAAACACCAAAACAGGCGAACGGGTCGCTGACAACACCATCTTCGAAGCCGCGTCCCTGACCAAGCCCTTCTTTTCCTATCTCGTCATGAAAATGGTCGAAAAGGGGGAGCTGGACCTGGATACGCCTTTAATCAAATATGCGCCAAAGGATTATATTGAAAGCAAATTTATCAATCATTCCCTGGACCTGGAAGGAT
>CAZJXZ010000075.1:0-10287 GCA_964549955.1 uncultured Eubacteriales bacterium | reverse complement strand
CCAAAGGATTATATTGAAAGCAAATTTATCAATCATTCCCTGGACCTGGAAGGATTCCGCAAAGACTGGTTCGAAAGGATTAATGCCCGCATGGTGCTCAGCCATTCCTCTGGCCTGCCGCACGGTGAGCGGCAGAAGCCCCTTCAAATCTTCTTTGAGCCGGGCACAAAGTACAGATACTCGGCTGACGGCTATTTCTATCTTCAGAGAGTCATCGAACACCTGAAAGGCGAGCCTCTGGAGGAAATCATGAGAAAACAGGTCATTGAACCGTTGAAGATGGAAAACAGCAGCATGGTTTGGCAGGACAGATACGAGACTCAAGCCGCAGTCGGGCATGACATCTTCGGCGAAACCAGCGGCCAATTCAGAAAGAGGACGCAGGCCCACGCCGCAGCAACCCTTTACACAACTGCCGGCGATTATGCCAAGTTTGTCACGGCCGTGCTGAATGATGTCGGCCTTAAGAGCGAAACCATAAAAAAGATGCTCAGCTCTCAGGTCGATGTCGAGAAAGACGTGTTTTGGAGCCTTGGCTTCGGGCTGGAGCACACGGCCGGCGGAGACGCCTTCTGGCAGTGGGGAGATTACGGAATTTTCAGAAACTACATTGTGGCCTTTAAACAGCAGAAAATTGGAGTTGTCTATCTAACCAACAGCTTTAACGGACTGAGCATAGGCCAGGAAATCATCAATCATTCAATCGGCGAGGTCAAGGACCTGGGGCTGGCCAGGCTAAAATACGACACTTACGACTCTCCGGCAATCGCCCTGGCGAAAATCTTTGCCAAACAAGGGCTGGAAGAGGCTTTAAAAACATACCGCGAGTTGAAGGCGAAAGACCCTGAGAGCCTTAATGAAAGAAGAGTGAACAGCTTTGGCTATGCCCTGCTCGGAGTCAACAAGACTAAGGAAGCGATTGAATTCTTCAAATTGAACGTCGAAGCCTATCCAAAATCGGCCAATGTCTACGACAGTCTGGCTGAGGCTTACGAAAAAAACGGCGATATAGAGCTTTCTATCAAATATTACAAAAAAGCATTGGAAGCGATTCCCAACGACCCGCGTCCGGATAAGGAATTGTTAGAGAGCCTGAAGCAAAGCATACCCAAGAACCTGGAAAGGCTCGAGAAAAAACTGAAGAAATAAATTTGTTGAAATAAGATAAAATGAACAAAGAATAGGGACAGTCCCTATCAAAAAGGGGACTGCCCCTTTTTTATTCTATTATTTTCCAATTTTAGATATTTTTTTTATGGTGATATCGGCGCTGGTCTCGATGCGGACATTGATGCTCGCTTTCCCCAGCTCTACTTTAATGCTTCTTTCTCCTTTATCCAAAAGATAAACCGGAAAATCGGAGCGAATCTTTCCATATTGGGTTGTAGCCGAGATGGCGACATCCGCATCGCCGGGAATCTCCAGGACAACCGGCTTATAGCTGGTGATGAGCTCGATTTGGCCGCCTTTGGGCAGGCTCTTGACCTGGGTCACTTCAATTGGGCTTGAGCTTCCACGGACGATGATCGACCCTGATGTCTGCTTCAAGACAACATACTTGTAAGAATTTGTGATATCGATATCACCCGCGACATCCTCGGCCAGGACACCGGAAGAGCTGGCATCGACACTCAGGCTGCCGCCCACCCTCCTCAGCTCTACCGGATGATAGGAAGTTACGATGGAAACGCTCTTCTTGACATCTGTGGCCATGACAGGGGCTGAGCTTGAGCGAACGTCCAATGTCCCGCCGATATTGGAAGCGGTGACGGCCTTGTAGGAAGACGTCACTGTCGCATTGCCGTCGATATCGCGCAGGGAGACCGAGCAAGAAGAGCCGTCGATCTCGACAGCGCCGTGAACCCGAGAAACATCGATCTCTTTGTAGGAGCTGCGCACATAGGCGTCGGCGCCCACTTCCTGGACCGTAACCAGAGACGATTGGGTCGAGATTCTCAGCCCTCCGCCGATGTTTGTCACTCTCACCTCTTTATAGCTGCTGTCGATAACCGCATCCTTCTTGACGCCGTCGACATAGACCATACAGCTCTGGCCGCTGAGCTTGAGCCTTCCCTTAATCCCCCTGACATCGATCTCCTTGTAGGAGGAGACGATCTCGCAGTCTCCTTCGACATCGCTTCCGCTGACAAAGGCGCTTTGGGTGTGGATGGTCAGCGTTCCGCCGACCCGGTTGAACAGCACCGGCTTGTAGCTGCTATAAACCCGGGCATTCCCGCCGATATTCTTCAGGGAAACCTCGCCGCTGGTATTTCTCACCTCGACCGGGCCTTTGAAATCAGAGATGCTGACCAGAGAGTAGCTGTTCTGAAGCTCGAGCTCTCCTCCACAGCCCTCTATCCTCACCTCTCCGGACTGATTTCTGACATCGATCTTGCCTGTAACGCCCTTGATCAGGACATCGCCATAGCTGTTGTTGACATCAAGAGCTTGCTCTCTCGGCACCAAAATATCGAGCTTGGCCGAGTAGGAAAAATCAATCCTCCCACTCCGGAAAAACCTGCGCAAACTGCGGTTGATGGTGATTGTTGTTCTCCCCTCATACTCATCCCATGGGGAACGGAGCCTGACCCGGAAACCGTTGCCGTAAGGCTCGAGAATCAATTTTGTCTCAGCCAGGAACTCCTTAAGGTCCTCCTCATTCCTGTTTCCGACTTCTACCAGCCCCTGGATGGAAATCTCATTCTCGCTAGAAGCGGAAATGGTCAGGTCAGCATGGGTATCGTCAATGTAGAGAGTTTTTCCGGGCGCAGAAGTGACCGCTTCTTTGAATGCCTTGGATTGCGTGGCCTTTGAATCCACTATGTCCGATGCGCGGAGATTGAGGCCGGAAAAGACGACAGCCAAGCAGAGGGCTGTCAGCCCGGCAATAACGATTCCTTGCGCTTTTGCTTTTGTTTTTATTCTTTCTATCATCTGTTTTTCCTCCATTTTTATATTTTTCGATTAGATGGATTTTTCTGGCTTATAACTCAATAAATCGGCCAGAGCCGCTTTCTTGTCCTGGAGCGCAGCCAGTAAGTAGCGCCGGATGTGGGCGTTAGCCGGATTTGCGGCAAGCGCTTCTTGGCAGCGCTCAATCTGGGCGTCGATGGTCTCCAGCTTGTCTCTGTAGAGGAGCATCATCTCCAGGTCAAGGCTGGCCATCTTGGGAAGAGCCTTTTGTTCGAGATGCTCGATAGCCTCTACGTAATCGCGCTCCTTCTTCTCAACCTTTGCCAGAGCCTCTCGGGCCAGCAACCCTGAGGAAGGGGGATGGGACAGGGCTTTAAAGCTGAAATAAATTCCAAGCCCTGTAGCCACAAGGAGCGCAGCGGCCGCTGGGATAAGAGGCAAAAGCCTGAAGCGAAATGGGCGGAGGCTGCCCGGGCGAGTTGCAGGCTCGACAATCTTTGCTTGCGATTTCTCATTCTCTCGTCGCAGGCTTTCTTCAATCTGGCTCCAGAGCTGCGGGGCATGAATCGGCTTCTCGGCCAAGGATTTTGCCATGGACATCAGCCGCTCGTCGAGGTGCATCTTTTCCTGGCAAATGATGCATTCCAAGGCATGGAGTTCGAACTCGGCGAAGGTCATTTGACCGCGCTCATATTTTTCGAATTTCTTGCAGCTCATGCTTTCACCTCCATCCCAGAATCGGAGAGCAAGAAGCGCAGTTTGGCCTTGGCCCGGTGGACCGCGGCTTTGACCGTGCCCAGGCTCTTGTTCAGGACTTGAGCAATCTCTTCCAGTTCAAACTCCTCCACGGCAAACAGCACAAAGCAGATTCTCATCTGCTGCGGGAGGGAATCGATGGCGCGCTCGATATTAAAGGAACTTTCGTGCCGCGGATAAAAGGGCAAATCCTCTGTTTCCATGTCCTTGAACTCAGCGCGGCCTCTCTTCCTCAGGATATCGAAGCAGGAGTTCAGCAGGATACGGAAAAGATAGGTGCTGAACTTTGAGCCTCTTCTGTAGTTGTTGATGCCGCGAAAAATCTTCAGGAATGCCTCCTGGACAGCATCTTCGGCGTCCTGCTTCTGGCCTAAGATGCGCAGAGCTGTGCGAAGAAGCGGCTGCTCATAACGCTCATAGATAACCCTGTAGGCCATCAGGTCGCCCTCCTGACACCGTTGGATTATGCTCTCTTCATCCATCCTAAACTTAAGCCTTGCCCTATCTGATGTCTCTATTATATATTCTATGGCTACTCTCCTTAATCTGTTAGACGGGATTTCCGGCAATAAAGTTTAGTTCCACTGTCAGCTTGTTTACATCCGGCTTATGTAGTCTTTTAGGAGTCAGCAGATAGCAGGGTCTTTCAAGCTAAAGCATTCACGGAATTTCAAATTCGGATGAAGGCCGATGGCTTCTCAGGCAAGAATAAACGCTTGATGATGGAGAAAGAGGAATCGATGTTTCTATCTTCGAGGATGATGGTGAATTCGTTCAAGGTCGAGACAACCTCGAAGATATTTTATTTAATACATTTGAATTAATTGTCCGAAAGAATCATGAGACATGTTAGGCTGAAAGAAACGAAGCGCTCAACAAACGCTTTTCTTATCAAATAAAGTCAGCTAAAATAGAACATTATTCGTTATCATAGCAAGGAAGGAGATAAAAAATGCATAATACAGGCCAAAAGCCAGGTGCCGGAATTTATAAATGCACGCGATGCGGAACAATAATAAAGATTATCAAACCTGATCAACCGCTTCCCGCTTGCCCTAAATGCCGCAACACGCAATTTCTTAAGGTTCAATAAGACGGCTCCAGCACTCAATGAGCAGGCGAATCTTTCCTTAAGACAGAGAAAATATTCAGCTTTTAGCCACACAAGCTAATTGCCATAATCTTGACTTTGGTCCAGGCTCTCTTTATTATGGCAACTCATATTAAAAATAATGTGATGAAATTGCAAAAATTGCAGAGATGCTGCTATTGACCTCAGAAAATTGAGTATTGTGTCGCCAAAATAATTGGGATGGCAATTCATATTATTTCTAGTGGTGTTTGATGCTGAAACAACTTTTCAGAACTAAGAGCCTGGATGCAATCTTAAAAGAAGGCGAGGTCACAGAGCACAGGCTCAAACGAGTTCTGGGCCCTTTCCATGTGGTCATGCTCGGCATCGGAGCCATCATTGGTGCCGGTATCTTCGCCACCATTGGAACGGCGGCTGCCGGAGACTTTGTCCGGCCTGGAGCAGGGCCGGCTCTTATTCTTTCCTTTGTCATCACCGGAATCGCCTGCGGCTTCGCGGCTCTCTGCTATGCTGAGTTTGCAGCCATGGTTCCCATCTCCGGAAGCGCTTACACCTATTCCTACGGCACTCTCGGAGAGCTCGTGGCCTGGATCATCGGCTGGGACTTGATCATCGAGTATGCGGTGGGAAACGTGGCTGTGGCTATCAGCTGGGCAAACTACTTCAAGACCTTCGTCTCAGGATTTGGAATCAAAGTGCCAGATTGGCTCTCCACTGATTACCGAACTGCGGCAAAAATTCCCGGCCTGTTTGAAAGAGCGCCGCACATCTTTGGCATACCCATTGTCTTTAATGTGCTGGCTTTTTCGATAGTGGCTTTGCTGACAGTGATCCTTGTCATCGGAATCCGGGAGAGTGCAACCTCGAACGCCGTCATGGTGGCCATCAAGCTGGTTGTTCTTACATTCTTTATCTTGGTGGGTCTGAAATACGTCAAGCCGCAGAACTGGATTCCATTCGCCCCTAACGGCTGGGCTGGAATCCAGGCCGGCGCGGCAATTGTCTTTTTTGCCTACATCGGTTTTGACGCTGTCTCAACAGTGGCTGAAGAAGTCCGCAATCCCAAGCGGGATATGCCTGTCGGCATCATCGGCTCGCTTATTGTCTGCACCGTCATCTATATTGTTGTGGCAGCTGTCTTCACAGGAATCATCCCCTACAAGGCACTCGTCCAGACCCTGGCCACACAGCAGGCTGAGCCGCTTACTCTTGCCCTCCAGTATGCAAACATACAAAAATGGGGAAACCTCTTTGTGGGAATCGTGGCCTTCGGCTCGGTCGTGGCTCATACGGCTGTGCTGCTCGTCTTCCAGCTCGGCCAACCGCGCATCTTTTTCTCCATGGCCCGCGATGGCCTTCTTCCCAAGAGCTTTGCCAAGGTCCATCCCAAATTCCGCACTCCGCATGTGACCACGATTCTGACCGGTGTCGCCGTTGGAGTGACCGCGATGTTCACCAGCATCGACGAGATGGTTGACCTGACAAATATCGGGACTCTGTTCGCTTTTATCCTGGTCTGCATCGGCATCTTGATCCTCCGCAAAACCGACCCAGAAAGGCCGCGCGCCTTTAAGACACCGCTTGTGCCTTTGCTCCCCATCCTCGGCATTCTTTCCTGTATCTACCTGATCCTCGGGTTGCCCTGGGTCACTTGGATACGCTTCGGCGGCTGGCTCGCAGTCGGCATGGCCATTTACTTCATGTACGGCTTCAGGAAGAGTAAGCTGAGGCAGCAGAAATCGTCCTAAAATTTCGTATTTTGGGCGTATTTCGGGGACATAATACTTAATTCTGCAGAGATATATTTTTGCACTTCAATTAAGTATTTTGTCCTCAAAAATCCCCCAAAAGAGGAGGACGTATCATGAATAAATATTTGAATAAGCGTGCAGGCCTTTTTGCGCTTTTAATCTTTTCATTCGCCTCGTCTCGTTTACTCGCAGACACGCCAAAGTTTAACACTATCCTCTACGGCGTTTCCTACTACCATGAATACATGCCTTACGAGAGGCTGGAGCAGGATGTGCAGATGATGGAGAAAGCAGGGATAAACCTGGCTCGTATCGGAGAGTCGACATGGGGCGTTATGGAGCCGAGGGACGGCAAATTTGACTTTGCCTGGCTTGAGCGTGTCATCGACCGCCTGCACAAGGCAGGAATAAAAATCATTTTGGGCACCCCGACCTATTCCATTCCTGCCTGGCTCTACAAGAAGCATCCTGAAATTCAGGTTAAACAAATCAATAGAGAAAGATATGCCTATGGACTGCGCCAGATGACGGACCTGATCCATCCGACCTACCGATTCTATGCCGAACGCATCATCCGCAAACTCATCTCCCGCTTCAAAGACCACCCGGCTGTCATCGGCTATCAGATTGACAACGAAACTCACCCCTCAGGGACGGCCGACCGCCATGTCTATCTCAAGTTCATCGACTACCTCAAGAAAAAATTTAAAACAGCAGCAGAGCTCAACAAAGCCTGGGGGCTGAACTATTGGGGCCAGAACATCGCAGATTTCGACGAGCTTCCTCCTCGTGACGGCATCCTGAACCCTGGCTACAAGTTGGAGTGGGAACGATTCCAGCAGAAGATTGCCGCGGACTTCCTGAGCTGGCAGGCAGCGATCATCAATGAGATGAAGCGGCCGGACCAGTTCATCTGCCACGACTTCGTCGGCGGCTTCCCGACCGATGTCGACCAGTACGAGATCGCCAAATTCCTCGATATTCCGGCTGTGAACATCTATATGGGACTCCAGGACGAGATGGACGGCGAGTTCATCGCCTTCTGCGGCGACATCAACCGCTCGCTCAAGCAAGGCAACTATCTGGTGACGGAAACGACGGCGCAGACAACAGGCTGGGACTCTCAATGGCAGTTTCCCCCCTACCCAGGACAGCTCAGGCTTGCGGTCTATGCCAACATCGCCAGCGGCGCCAGCCTCGTCTCCTACTGGCACTGGCATTCCCTTCACTACGGTCAGGAGACCTATTGGAAGGGCGTTCTTGGCCATGACCTTGAGCCAAACAGGGTCTATGAAGAGGTCACCCAAATCGCCCATGAGCTGAAGAGATTGGGGCCTGAATTAGTCAACCTCGAGAAAAGGAATAGAGTCGCCATTCTCCACAGCCTGGATTCATTCCACGGCTTGAGCTTCATGCCCTTTCACAGAGAGATAAACTACATGACCGTTTTGAACCAGCTCTACAAAACGCTCTACAACCTCCATGTGGAGACAGACTTTGTTTTCCCTCAAAGCCAGAATTTCTCCGAATATAAGCTGATCATCGTTCCGCCGCTCTATGTGGCCAGCGACGAATTGCTCAACCGGCTCGCCGCTTATGTCAAGAACGGCGGACATATCTTAATGACCTTCAAGAGCGGATTTTCGAACGAGCACTCGACCGTCCGCTGGTCGCTTGCTCCAGGACCCCTGCGCGAGGCTGCCGGCTTTTACTACCAGGAATTCACAAACCTCAAGACTCCTCTCTGTCTCAGGGATGATCCCTATGCTGTTGGAGCGGAGAATAAAGTCTCTGTCTGGGCCGAATACCTTATCCCTGAAAAAGCAAGATCCCTGGCCTATTACGACCATCCTGTCCTCGGCAAATATCCGGCCATCACCATGAATAATTATGGCAAAGGCACTTTAACCTATCAGGGAACAATTCTTTCAGACAGGCTCCAGGAAAAAATCATGCTGGAGACATTGAAAATGGCTGGTGTGCCTTCAGCTGACAGCGAACTGCCTGGCTCGGTCAAAGTCAAGCATGGAATCTTGAACAGCGGCAGAGCTGTTCATTGCTATTTCAATTTTTCGTCTCAGCCAAAGGAATTCATTTACCCTTACCAGAGTGGAATTGACATCTTGAGCGAGAAGCCTGTGACAAAGAGCCTGAAAATCAGCCTTCCCGCTTGGGACCTTGTCCTCATCAAGGAAAAGTGAAAATAAAAGAAAGTCTTCTAATCCAAATAAAGCAACAAATCTGCAAGGCTTCATATTTATTATACGAACGATCGTTTTCCATGCGGCTTATATCTTGAAATTTGACATATTCCTGATTGAAGCATCCGCAAATCCGTGGTACGAAAAGGATCAGGCTGGGTGTCGAGAAGACTGTATGGAAGGCGGCGTGTCTTCGAGGCACCCAGCCTGATCCATAACGAGGCTTTTCACCATGGAAAAAAGGCGCTTATCTTCCTGACTTTTTCCCTGCATTCTGCCATAATCAAGCTATGATTAAGTATCTCCCCGAAGACTTCATCGTCGAGGAAAAAGCAGACCTTCCTCTCAGCAAAAGAGGAGGCTACAGAGTTTATCTTCTCCAGAAAAGCAACTGGACGACTCTCGACCTCATTTATTCTTTGTCCCGCACTCTCAACATTCCTTTCAGAAAATTTTCCTACGGCGGAAAAAAAGACAAACATGGGCTAACCTCTCAATTCATCACCATCAGGGATAAAAAGGACTACAGCAAGCGGGGAAAAGACTTCTCTTTAGAATCACAAGGATTCATGGAACGCCGCATGAGCCCAGACCTGATCAGAGGAAATTTCTTTACGGTTACAGCCAGAAATCTTGCGGATTTTGAGCCTATCGAGAGAAACATCGAAGAGGCAAAGGAATTCGGATTCCCGAATTTCTTCGACGATCAGAGATTCAGAAGCTTTAGCCCTGAAAGAGGTTTCTTCGCTGAGAAGATTCTCAAGGGACACTGGAACGGCGCTCTCCAGGTTTATCTAACATCCATCTACCCCAACATGAAGAAAAAAGAAAGGGAAAGAAAAGAGGCTTTGCTCGAAAACTGGAGAGATTGGAAGACTTGCCTGAGCCTGGCCAAAAACCCTGCCGAGAAGAGAATATTCAGATTCTTGAAAGATAATCCCGAGGAATTTGCCAGGGCGCTTCATCTGATTTCTGAGGAAGAAATCTCCATGCTTTATTCTTCCTTCCAATCTCATCTGTGGAATGAGCTTTTGAGGAGATTGATAAGACAAAAGGTCGATGAGCTTGAAGAAATAAAGGGCAGCGAGGGAAGCTATCTTTTCTGGAGAAGGCTCGATGACAAGTCTCTTTATTACCTGAAAAGCCTTGAGATACCCACTTCTTCAGCAAAAATAGATTTTCCTGATGATTCGATGCGCTTTCTTCATCAAGAGATATTGCAAGAAAAAAATCTTAAAATAAGCTCATTCCGAACAGAAATTCTAACCAAGGCTTATTTCAAATCCTTTATGAGGAAGGCCGCCATAATCCCGGACGAGATTCAAATCAGCGATAAAACAAAGGACGAGCTCCACGAGGGAAAGAAGAAGATGACTCTTTCCTTCTTCCTTCCCCGTGGGTCTTATGCCACGATGCTGATGAAAAGGCTGAGCTTGAGATAAAAAAGACAATTCACCTCTTAGTTTATTATATTCATTTCCCATTCCTTCAGAAGCATCCTAAATTCCGTGAGAGCCAATGATTGACAACGGGGTGGCACGGCGTGCTCCCCGCAACGCCCGCAGCTGCAGGG
>CAZJXZ010000074.1:0-12350 GCA_964549955.1 uncultured Eubacteriales bacterium | reverse complement strand
AACATCATCGATATAGCCGATGTATTCACCTTTATAGAACCTTTTCCAGTCAGCATAGGTGAAGGAGCCAGCCATCATCCATTTGTGAGAAAGCCTCTTTGTCCAGACAAGCTGGGAGCCAAGGTAGCGTTCATAACGCTCCTTATAATTTGTCCTGTACTGATAAGGGTAGCTATCGGTGCGGCCATAATAGTCATAGTCGACGGTGTCGTCGTGACCGGCAACATAATAATTTGCCTCTGAATCAAGGGTTCCGTCAGGGAGCATGAACCTTGTCCATGTCTGGCGATGGTATCTCTTGTAGAATAGCTCCAGCCTGGCGGCAAAATCTGTAAAGAGCTCTTTCTCATAGCTGAGGCTGATCTCATCCAGAAGAGGGGAATTGTAATTAGGGTCGAATTTGTTTACGGGTTCTAGGCTCGTCGGGTCAGAAGGGTTGACGTTGGAGCTCCACAGCCAGTAGGTAGGGTCACTTGGATCCTGCAAGGTTTCAGTATCATAGTCATATCCGAAGATCTCATCCGCAGTGACGCGTCCGTTATCGTCCAAATCCTGCCAGACCATGTCAATTTCCGTCCAGCCCAAGGGATTGTTGAAGTCAGCAATGTTGAATCCTGACTGAGAGCCGTAGCGGGCGATCGAGAACTTGAAGACATCCTTCCCCTTTCCGAACAGGTCATAGGACAGGCTGAAACGCGGCGAAAAGACCTTCCATCTGACTCCAGGGTCAAACTTGTCGATGCTGAGAGCAGGCATATAATAAGGCAGCCAGGGCGAGGCCTTGATGTTGACATCCCTTACTGTAGATTTTTCCTGGTCGTACCTGAGCCCGAGGTTGATGGCCAGTCGTCCAACCGTCAACGTATCCTGGATAAAAGCGGAATAGCGGGCAAAGGAATAATTAACGATGTAATCTCTGAGCAGCCAGATTTCCCACCATTCTCCGGTCGGGACAGCATAATCAGAGGGTCCGTAGTAGTTGAGGACGAGATTTCCTTCATAGAGGTCATAGGTATTGACTGTTGCGGTCACATAATCGACTCCGAACTTGATTTCGTGGTTTGCGCCCAGGATTCCTTCAGCGAAATAGTTGCCACTGAAGTTGAGGTTGAGCTGGTCTCTATCCGTGCCATAGTCATCGATATTTCCACTAAGGCGGAAGCTGGGATAATAAGAGAAAATCTCATAATCTCCTGAGCCGTCTGCGGTATGCTCGTTTACAGGATTGAGGAAGAAGCCGCCGTTGGTGAAAATGGCCTTGGCATTGAGGTACAGGTTCCCGAACATCTGCTCCAACTCGCCCTTCCAGATATAGCCCGGGCCAACCTGGTTCCAGAAAGTTTCAGGATCCTGCACCGTGTATCCCCAGTCGGCCCTGTTCCACTTCTGCTTGTTGTCGTACTCGACAAAGGCGTTGAGCCTTGTCGATTTCGTGAGTTGAAAATCCAGTTTCGCGTAGCCCGAGGCCAGCCAAGTCTTGTCTGATGTCCCAGAGAGGGTCAGGGCATCGATATCCTGAATTCCATAGGCGATATAAAACCAGGCTCTGTCCTTGACCAGAGGGCCGCCAAAATTGGCGCCATAAAGATACAACTTGTTCACTCCTGCCGGGCTGTAGCCTTTATCCTTCAGCTCAAGAGGGACATTGTCGGCCTGCCATCTTTTATCTTCGGCATCGAGAAAGAAAGTGCCCGAGTAGTTGTTTCCGCCGCGCTTGGAGACGATGTTGATCTGGACTCCTCCTGTTTGGGAACGGATATCGTTGTTTCCATAGTTGATTTGGAGCTCTTCATAGCCTGAAATATTGAGATAGGCAGGAGCCGCTCCCAGAGCAGAATTGTCCGTTATATTGGCTCCGTCAATGTTCCAGGTGTTATCGTTCTCTGTCGAGCCGTGGCCGTAATAAGAAGACTGCTGTCCGCCTTCATTCCCTCCGACGTCTTCCCTGTCAACCAGCATTCCAGGAATGAGGGCCATCAATACCCAGGGATTCCTGGCTGTGGGCAGGTCCATGATCATTTCTTGAGTGATGTTCACTCCCACCTGAGCCCTCTTGGTGTCGATGACTGGATTTTCGGCAACGACTGTGACTTCCTCGCTAAGCTTCGCCATCTCCATGACGATATCCAGATTGATGTCTCTCCCAAAAGAGACAGTGAGGTTTTCGCGAACGACAGTTTTGAATCCCTGGAGTTCGAGCTTCAAGACATAATCATCAGAGACAGGCAGGTTCAGGAAGCGGAAATTTCCACCCTGTGAGCTGACAGCCGAGGTTGGAGCAATCTTGGACCCGGTTAGAGTCACGTTGACTCCAGGAAGGAGTTCGCCCTGGGTGTCCTTGACAACTCCCCTTATGGCCCCAAATTCTTGGGATAAGCCGAAGGTCCCTAGCAGCAGGAAGAGGAAGATTAGAATCGTGATTAAGATTAATGTTTTTTTCATTTTTTCCTCCTTCTCTTCAAAGACGTTCCCTAAGGAGCAAAAATTTTGCTCCTCCTACAAATTCTATTTTCTTTCTCACTTCGATTCTCACCTCCTTTTTGAATTTATCCTCAGTTTTCGTCTCTGCCATTCTTTTATCCCGAAGATATCTGTCTAAAATTCGCCTCTCCTTGGATGAACGTATGGTTCTTTATTGTGACTTTTCATTTTTTTTCTTATTTTTATGGTCCTTCTTCTCTCAGCCTTTTATAAAGCAAGAAAGGTGCCACCTTAATCAAAGCAAAAAAATATCAGTAAAAAGGTAACAAAAATCAGAATTAAATATTCAAAAATCCAGATTTTTTCCCTGGAAAATGGCTAAACATGGATTTATCCCGGCTGAGGCAGATGAAGCCCTTAAAAAAGGCAATAAAAAATCAAATTGTCTAATTTTTAGACATGGATGCACCCGAGCCGAATGAGCGATTACAGCTTTCTTCCGCGGATAGGATAGGAAAAATTAAATTAAAGGCGTATGTCTAATTTTCATACATCGGGAAAAAATTTGGACAGGTTTCATTTCTTGATATTATATTTTTTGATTTTATTGTCCAAAGTCTGACGGGTAAGCCCGAGTATTCTGACAGCTTTGCTCTTGTTCCAACCGACATGCCTCAATACCCTGGCGATGTGGTCTGCCTCCATGTGCTCGACCGATTCAAGCGGCGCCGGGATTGTTCTTCCTCCACTGCGGATGTAATGAGGCAGGTCCTCTGGCTGGATTATCTCGCCGTCTCCTAGAATAACGGCACGGTCTATGCAATTCTTCAGCTCCCTGATGTTACCCGGCCAATTATATGAAAGGAGCAATTGCTTTGCCTTGGGCGAGATTTTTTTAACCCTTCCGGCGATGAAGTGTTGGGCAAGAGGGATGATGTCTTCCTTCCGGTCCCGCAGTGGTGGAAGAGTGATAGGAACGACGTTCAACCGATAAAAAAGGTCTTCACGAACCCTCCCTTCCTCCACAGCCTTCTTCAGCTCTTTGTTTGTGGCCGCAATAACCCGGACATCAACCTTTATAGTTTTTGTTCCTCCGACCCGCTGGAACTCCTTTTCCTCAAGAACCCGAAGCACTTTTGCTTGAGTATCAAGGCTCATGTCTCCGACCTCGTCAAGAAAAATGGTACCTCCGTCCGCTGTTTGAAATTTTCCTTCTCGGCTGTCAATGGCTCCAGTGAAAGCACCTTTCTCGTGGCCGAAAAGCTCGCTCTCAATCAATTCCTTGGGCATGGCCGCACAGTTAACAGCTACGAAAGGCTTATGACCACGAGGAGACAAGGAATGGATCGCCCTTGCCAGCAATTCCTTGCCTGTTCCTGTCTCGCCCTGGATGAGGATGGTTACATCCGAAGGCGCGACTTTCTTTATAGCCCCGAAAACGTTCTTCATCTCCTCCGAATCCCCAACAATCTGGACCTTTGGTTTCAATTCATTTAACAGACGGATGTTTTCCTGGACGACCTGGCGATGAAGATGGGCATTTCCTAGGGCAATTGCTGTCAGTTGAGACATGGCTGCTAAGAAAATGAGCTCATCTTCGGAAAAAATTCCGGCTGAAGCCCGATTGTCCAGATAGACGACTCCTAGAATTTTTTCTTTGAAGAGAAGTGGGACGCACATCGCGGAGCGAATGTTGTATTCCTTGACGCTCTCGGCTTGTCCAAACTGGCTGTCCTGGAGGGCGTTGCTGGTCAGAATGGAAACGCCATCCTTGAACGCCTTATAGATTATCGTTTTGCTTGCTTCAAGCTTCTCTGGATTCAAGTCGCCCGTGTTATCCCGGGCAATCTCACAGCTCAGTTCTCCCCTCTCTTCATCGACCAGAGCGATGAAGCCTCTTTCAGCCTTCAGCGTTCTGAATGCACATTTCATGGTTTCGTTCAGCAAGTTGTGCGGGTCTTCTAGGTAGGAATTCACAGTTTTGCTGAATTCGTAGAGGAGCATCAACCTCTGATGATCGCTCTGCAGGGAGAGGATATCCTTGGCGTTAAAATCTTCTGCGGAAAAGGGCACAATTTTTTGGGTCTCCAAGGAGGCGACCTCCAGGGGCTGCTGGGACATGTCTTTATCCTCGAGAAACTTAACGTCGATCTCGGAAAAAGCCTCCTCAGATTTGAAGATTAATGTCGAGTCACCGATCTGTATTCTATCGCCGTCGCTTAATCTGTGGCAGGAAACGATTCTTTCATTGACCCTGACCGGATATTTGGCACCTCTATCGTGTATCTCGTAACCGCCGTCTTCGAGGGCTATGATCTCGGCGTGCTCGCGGGAGACGAAGGGGTCGGTCAGAGTTATGTCGCTTTCCAGACTTCTGCCGATTGTCGTCTTGGCTTTGGAGAACAGAAATTTTCTGAGTTGAGAATCCTTGCTCTGCAACAATAAATAAGGCATTTTTTACAATGCTATCACAACACTTCGCAGACAAGCAACTGTAAGAATTTTTTTTGGGGAGCAAAAAAGGGGCAGCCTCATTATTGACTGGCTACCCCCTTTTTGTCTGTCGGGCTGGCGATATTTTTGATTTATGGGTTTAATTAATGCAAAGCTTGAATTCTAAATTATTTTTTTATATTTGAACTGCAAATTTAGAAAAAAAGAAAGGGGACAGTTCCCCTTTGGCAAAAGGGACTGTCCCCTTTCTTCTCTTTAGACTGAATCACTGCAGTTTTGTGAACTTCTCCTGCCAGGATTTGACGACATAAGGAAAGTCTCCCTCAAAGTTGACGATTGAATTAGACAAGGCGAGGTCATAATGGATTCTGGCGTTGGAAGAGATAGAGTTGACACTCCTGCCAACAATAGCGCCGTAGAAATCGGCATTGCTGTTAAAATCGACATTGGCCTCTGGAACATAGACCGATCCCCAGAACTGGGTGTTGGAATTCCACTGCATCACACCGTTAAAGCTGTCCATGCCAAGGATGACACAGTTGAAAGGTTTTTTTGTTAAATTATTTATCTGAGTGTTACTTTCCTGCACAAAAGAGCCTCCAATAAAAAGAGTGAGACTCGAACCCGGAGCGATCTCAAGCTGGGTGTTGCTATGCATCGAAAAATCTCCGCTGACATAGAGAGTGATATCGCCCGAAATAATAACCTTGGCATTGCTTGTAAGCCTGAATGAAGTATATTCTCCGCTCTCGCTGATGGTGTCGATATAGGTATCTCCGAGGGAATAATCTCCTTTGAAGGTAAGGCTATCCGGAGCGGTGACCGAGGGCATTGCCTTTAACTCTGGGATGGCAGCCTTGCCGCCGGTGATCAGTGCATTGGAACGGGTTATGATCGCCGTAGCTGGGTCGCTTTCAGGGCCGGCATAAGCGGTGCCGTAGATTTTGGCGTTGGCCGCTAAATCGATGCTGCCATATGTGGTGGAATTGGTTCCCACGTTCCCGCTGAAACCCACATTGCTGCCGCCATAGAGACCTTTCCTCGAGTCATAGCTGTCGACCAAGGCGTTGGAGTTTATGTCTATTGTTTCTTTTCCGAATACTGCGTACTCAAACAAAGGCGGTGGCTCGTCTCTTTTCAAAACCACCTGGGCTGTCCTTATGGTTTTCACCGGATTCCCACTGGCCACCTTTCCTGTGGCCTCAATCACCGGATTCTCTGTATCTGGATTGACAATCGTTATTTCGATGCTTCCGATCACATTTCCTGCTGAAGACTGAAAATTGGAGATGGTCATTGTTCTGGTCGTGCTATCGCCACTCCAAGCGGTCACATCTCCATAGTTCAGCTCCCAGATCCCTCTCTCGATTCCAGCCTCAGCCAAAGAAAGTGCGGTGATGTAGCGAGACGAACGATCTGTGCTTCGATGCTGGCTTGTGAGCTGGAACAAGAAAGGAGCCATGAGCAAGAGCAAGAAAGCCATGACGATAATTCCCAGAATTAAAACAAAACCTTTTTCCTCTTGCCTTTGCTTTAACCTCAGCTTTTCTTTTTCCATTTTTTTGCCTCCTTTTTAATTCCCTATCTTCTCATCCTCAAAAATGGGGTTTTTATCTTTTTTGCTAGAAAGATGAATTGCTGAAAGGATGAACGCAGAAATTTTTTTACTGTGGTTTGTTGGGAAGGATTTCACTTGGTCTGTTCACCTCCTCAGCCCTTATTTTTTCGCTTCCTACAATCATTTAGTCGCTGAAGCCAAGGAAGAAAGGAATTTTAGGTTTGAATATTTTTTTTGAGGCAAAAATAATTCGTCTTTCCCCTTTTGCTGCTAAAAATAGAAGGCTAGAGAAGAGGATTATGGAGTTAAAATAGACTGGAAAAGGTTTAGGCAGAATGAATTTAAAGAAGAAATGGCGATTAAATTTTTTCTTTTATTACTACAAACGAAATTGTTCTTTCCTGCCCTAGCTTTACGCCTGGCGATGAATCATAAAAACAATTCGTCTATATTAAATTACGGAGCAAGCAGAGAACATTGCTAATCCTGCTTGTTCCGCAGCTTGACCTCAGTCCTGAGGCTCTCCTCATGGGTCTTCCCAAATATCGTCTGCTGTGTGAGCAGAGTTACATCGATGATTGCCACTTGAGAAAGGTCCGTGACAGATGAGAGCTCGACTCCTTCAGAGCGCAGAAAAAAAGAATTGACTCTTTCGGCTATGACTCTGGAGCTGTCGGCGCGAGCGCTGACACCATCCTTGGCATCGACAATCCTTTCCAGCTTTCGAGGGTAGGAGGGATTCAGGCGATAGATGATGTAGTCAAAGTCATTTTCGATATCGGTGATAATCCCGTTGGCATCCACAGAGGGAATCTTGAGGACGAGGCAATTGCTGGAAGTTGTATAGCTGCCCCAGCTGGGGAGAACCTCGATTCCTTCTTTTATATCTCTTGAGACCCAGTTTAAGACTTGCTTGCCATCACGCAGCATGTCAGCCCTTGCGCCCTCGGTAATAAAATAGCGCTGGCCGGAGGAGTAAAGAGCAAGCACAGAGAGGATAATGACGGACATGATAGCCGCCACGATCAGAAGTTCCACGAGAGTGAAACCCCCCGCTTTCCTTTTCCTTAATTCCATAGGCCCCTCAACTTTTTATATTATTTCTTGTTGATTCCATCTCTGGTTATGTAGGTGACGATTTCATCCCGCATATTTCTTCTTCGATAAGTCCAGGTCACACTGACCGTTAATTTTTTGATGTCATTTCCCAGCCCGGAATCTTGAACAGATAATGCTCCCTGGGCATTCTCCAGCTTAGCTAAACTTTGATGAGTCCAGGAAGTGCCTAGGGCTGATACCTGGCTAAAAGACATATTGCGAATGGCTTCTAATTCTTTTTGAACGCACTGGGCGGCGATGGCTGTTTGTCTTGTTCTGGTCAGGACATTAAAGCCGTAGATAAAACAAGTGATAAGAGCCATCAAGACAACGCCCAGAATGAGCATGGTGATCAGCACTTCGATAAGAGTGAAGCCTCCAACCTTTTTTCTTTTGAAAATCATCTTATTCTCCAAAAGAGATAAGTGTATTTGGCATAGAGAATCTTTTTTCTTCAACCATTTTAGTCGAAAATCGATGAGGCCTTTCAATGCCCCTTCAAGATGAAATTTGAGGTGAGCTTTCTCCACCCTGATTTAAATGCTGAAGAGCAAGGCACCTCACCACAAAGGACTAATTGCCAAAAATCTTTATCCTATCTGCTATTATAGCTGCCTAATAAGAAAGCTGAAAAAAATTGCCAGCTCGAGCTGAATGAAGCCCGATGAAATATCGCCTTTATTAGAATGAATTGAAATAACGGTTGTTAAAAATTTAGATTAGGGATAAAAAATTTTGTGATTTAATTCCGTGGAAGCCAGACGGCCATCTCCCCCACTCCCCGATGGGACCAGGCATAATAAGGAATGGCCTGCAGCTGAACTTTCTCCGCCTCGCTGCTCTTCAGCACATAGACTCCTCCCAGAAGCCCAGGCTGAAATTCAGTCTTGAAGCGCAGATTATCCGGGATCTTCCGGCCAAGGACTTTGCCTCCATTGTCCACAGCCTCGAAGCAATAAACTATCGGTCCCCGCTGCAGGGCTGCTTTGCCGAAGTCGTCTTTCACCTTCTCGTCGGCAACGACCCGCCTGACAGGCACGGGAAGGTTCAAGTCGATAACATCACCGCTCTTCCAACGTCGCCTGACCCGGGCATAGCCTTTATCCATCTCCAGTCTCACCAGCTCTGAATTAACCTTTAGAGTTGGCTTATCATCATTCTTCTCCAGGAACGAATAAAGGTTAAATGGAACCACTTCATTGCCAGCCCAGCCCGGGATGCGAATTGAAACAGAAAATTCGGCTGGATTTTCCGGCTCGATAATTATTCTGACTTGGCCTTCCCAGGGATACTGGGTCTGCTGGGTCACATTCACGGAATTTTTGCCAATCCTGACTTTTCCTCTGCTGTCCACAAAGAGATTGACATAAAGGTTATCATCGGTATGAGCATAGACATATCCGGGGAACGAGGGGAGGAAGCGGGCAATATTCCCTGGACAGCAGGCAACCTCAAACCAGGGCTTTCGCCTTGCTTCTCCTTGATTGAACTTGAATTTTCCGTCCGATTCTAGGGGATTGGGATAGAAGAAGAGGTCTCCGCTCAACGAGACTCCTGAGAGAAAACCGTTATAGAGAGTGCGCTCCAGAACATCGATGTATTTTGCCTCGCCGTGGAGGAGAAAGAGGCGAAGATTCCAGAAGATATTGCCTATGGCCGCACAGGTCTCGTTGTAGGCTGTGGCGTTGGGCAGCTCGTAATCTTCTCCAAAGGCTTCACCTTCGGCGCGGGAGCCGACGCCGCCAGTCAGATATATTTTTTTCGATACGACATTTTCCCAGATTCGGTCGATGGCCTTAATGTAATTCTCATCTGCGGTCAGGGCCGCCACATCCGCCATTGCAGAATACATATAAGTGGCACGAACCGCATGTCCCACAGCCTCTTTCTGCTCGAGCAGCGGAAGATGCGCCTGGAGATACCAGTCGTTGTTGTAGATGGCGAAGGGCGATGTTTCAGGAAACATCTTCTTGAAATTATCCGGGCCGCGTTCATCGAGAAAAAACTTGGCCAGCTTTAAGTATTTCTCGTTTCCTGTCAAACGGTAGAGCTTGACCAGCCCAATCTCAATCTCCTGGTGGCCCGGAAATCCTCTTTTTCTGTCAGGACCGAATTCATCGGCGATAAAATCGGCATTTTTGAGTGCGATATCCATAAAATTTTTCTTTTTGGTTGCCAGGTAATAAGCCGCCGCAGCTTCATACATGTGGCCGACATTATAGAGCTCGTGGCTCGAGCTGAGGCATGACCAGCGCTCCTCACCTGCTCCCGGAGGAGGATTCTTGGGGTCGACGGTGCGGGCCGTATAGAGATAGCCGTCATCTTCCTGGGCAGCTCCAATCTTAGCAATGAGCTCATCCATGTATTTTTCAAGCTCCGGGTCAGGATGAAGGCATAACGAATAGGCTGCTCCTTCCATGGTTTTATAGACGTCGGAGTCGTTATATCTCTTTCCGATAAATTTGCCAGGCATCAACCGGGCAGCCTTGAGAAAATTATCGATGCGCCCAGTCTCTTCACACATCTTGAAGGCAAAAGGAATGGTGACTGTGCGGTTTGTCTCCATCCGAGGCATCCAGAAAGAGTCGTTAATTCTGACCTCGGTAAAAGGAACCGGCCTTAGGGGATAGTCCTTTGCAGGTTTTTTTGCGCAGGATATGCAGACCAGAGCAGGGATTGAGAGAAGCATGATAAAAATTCTGAGCCGCATTCTTTCCTCCTGCTCTAACCGGCTCGGCCGCCGCCCCCACCGCCTCCTCCTCCGCCCCCTCGGCTGAACCCGCCTCCGTGTCCTGAGGAATAATGGGCAGCAGAGGTGCTTGCCCGCTGGACAGAAGTGGACATGTGCTCGATGCTGCGGATCATGCTCTGGATTCGACCTGCGCTGCTCGCAAAGGCGGCCTGCGAAAAGCCGCGATACCAGATTGGCGCTGCTGCTCGCTCATCCTTAAGGACGATAGGCAGAGCTTTGATGATTTTCTTGGCATTGCCGAAGATGATTCCAAAGACAAGATAATGTTCCCAGAGCTTATAAGCCTCAGGCGGGAGCTCCTTGAAATCCGAGAAATCATCCAGGAACCTTTCCAGCGCTCGCCACAATTTATTCTCACGCGCCCATGGTTTTGCCCGGCGCTTAATTTTAGGAATGAGAAGGGCACTCAGAACGATGAGCGCAGGGTTTAAGGTAATGAAAGCAATGGGAATCGTGGCCGCCAGAAATATATTGCGCATCCTTAGGCTTGCCGGCTCTATGAACTGGAATTTCTTGGATTCAACCTGGATTTTATTTGTCCATTCCTTATACCATTTCTGGAAGGCCTGCGGCTCTTTCTCAAAGTATTTCCTGAGTTCGCCGAGTTCAAGCTTTGCTCCCTTTCCAGGAGCCTGTTTGCCGATAGACGTAAAGAGCAGGCGGAGGAAATCTTTCTCATAAGGGAGAAGCCCCGGTTCGTTCACAAAGTCTTTCTGAGAGGTGATTGTCGTTTCATACTCTTCCTTTGCGCCAAAAAGGCCTTTCACCTCGAGCAAACGGTCATCAATTTCAACATAGCCCCGCCGCGCCAGGTCAAAGAGCGTGGCCGTGAACGAGGCCGGAGTGATAGGATTCCCTTCACGCAGCAATATCTCGACAAAGGCCGGAGATAGGTCTGAAGGAAGGTCGCGGTAATAAGGAGGAATATCATCGAAATGATAATCCTTGCCCACTCTCTTCCAGGAGTTGATATAAATGTAAAGCCAGATGGCTGGTGCGACGAAAAGCCAGGTTATCCAAGCATAGAATAAACGCCTTCTTCTTGCCTGCTGGCTCAATTGTTCTTCTCGAGTCCTTAATTCTGTTTCTCGAAAGCGATTGGCCTCTTTTTGAGTCTCCTCGATTGTCTCTTGGACAAAGCGAGCTTCTTCCTCCTGAATCGAGCTTCGTGTGTAGCGCTTGGAGGGCATACCATTGACCAAGCCTGCAGGCCAGACCATCCGAATCTCTACCAGCTGGAAAGAGGGCAGGTTTTCCACTGTGAACTTGGCAGTCTTCTGGTCGACAATCTCAGAATTTCCAGAAAGAGGGCCGTGGCCATAGACCAAGATGTCATTCCTCTCAGCCACGATTTCCGGAAGGTGAACATTGACTGCCAAATGTTGAGTCGGCTTGTCCCAGTCGTCGCCGACAACCTGCCAGTAAAGCTCTGAGGCGTCGGCATAGCTGAAAATCCCGTTTCTAACGCGGTAGTGGATTTGAAAGGTGCGGCGTTCATTGCTGGCCCGGTAATACCATTTCACTTCTAACTTATCCCCGCTTCTTGATGTCTCCACTCTCATAGGAATCCCCTGCTCATCAAGGATCTTAAAGTCTTCGATTGAGACACTGTATTCATATCCTTTGCGGCTGACGCCAAGCGGAATCCAGAGAGTGGCCCAGGAAAAGCTTCCCTGGAAATCATAGGTGCGATATTCATCAAAGGTGAAGGATCCATCCTTGGCGATATTGACTTCAATCCTCACTTCGGGGAAATAGTAGTCCTTTGGCTCTGCCTGAGCTTGATGGCTATTAAAGAGAAGGCAGAAAACTATGAAGAAGGCAAAAGCCTGGGCAATTGATTTTATACTCATTCTTTTTTTCATCCCCCTTCCTATAGCATAAATGAGGCGAGGTCTTCAATATGAAAGGCTCAGGCAGAGCGATTCGAAAGCACGCAGCTTTTGCCCCAGCCAACCAATTATGAGGCGAAGGTCAGTGGGTGAAAAAACCGTTTGAAGGCTGAGCGGGCGTTGCGAGGAGCGAAGCGACGAAGCAATCCCTCCAATAGGGAGAGGAGAGCGACCT